>JBLMXS010000206.1:0-16089 GCA_050257895.1 Thiohalocapsa sp. | reverse complement strand
CAACCGGCGGCGGTGATCGTTTTGCGACCGCCCGTGTTAATCAGCGAGTACGGATCGCTGAGGTTGCCATGCTGAAGCTCGCGCTGTTCTTTCTTGTTGTTTCCATCATCGCCGCATTGTTCGGCTTTACCGGAATCTCGGCAGCGGCGGCCGGCATCGCCAAGATTCTGTTCTTCATCTTTATCGTGCTGTTTGTGGTCTTGCTGATCGCCGGGCTGATGGTGGGCTCCGCCTTATTCTGACCGGCCGGCCGCCCCATCCTAGAGATGGGAGTCGATGGCGCGGCCGGAGGCGGTAAAGGCGCGGCTCCATTCGGTCCAGCCGGAGACCAGTTCTATGCCGGGCGGCGCCGTCGGCAGCGGGCCGGCAGGCAGCGCGCGCCGCCAGCAAATGTCGTTGCCGGGCGGGGCGGCGATAATGCGGGTGCCGTTGAGCGGGATCGCGAAATCGCTGACCACCGTGCCGGGGCGTTCCTCGCAATCGCCGAACGGCGTCACCACCGCACGCACCTGCGCGTCGTCATAGGCGAAATTGCTCAGCGTCAGGCGGCCCGGGGCAGGGGCGCGGGGAAAGCCGACAAACAGCAGCGCCAACGGGTCCGCCGCCGAAGCCGAGGCCAGCGGTCCCTCATGTGATGGTGATGGTGGTGGCGCTGGCGGCGGCGCAGCGACAGCGACGGGAGCGGGGACGGCAGCCGGCGGCGGAGCCGGAATGAGCGCAACGGGCGCCGCCGGCGGGCTCGGGACGAGCGCAACCGGCGCCGGCGGCGGCGGGACCGCGGCGGGCGCCTGGGGCGGCGGCGGCGCAACGCACGCTGCAGTCATCCCGAGCAGTGCCAGAACCGGCAGAATCCGCACGTCCCCCCTCCCCTTCCGCTCTGATCTAGTACCAGTCCTTGAACAGCGACTCGTTGGATCGCAGGCGTCCCGCCGGCATGCCGGCCAGAGGCCGGCGGTCCAAGCGTTCGCGATCAAGGACGTTCGGTGTTCGATCGCCCGCGACGGCTTATTCGCCGCCGAGAAAATCCTTTGTCCATTGCCGGTAGTCGGCGGCCCGGGTGACGCGCTGCATCAGCTCGGGCGGGGCGATGCCCGTCAGATCGGCCGGCTGCGTTCCCTCGCGCAGCGCCTTCAGCGTATTGTAGACGGCCTGCACGGCGGCGCTGAACGGCGCGTGCCCGTGCAAGGCGACGCGCACCCTGTGCGCCGCCATCCACGTCAGGTCGGCGAGCGGGCCCGCGCCGCCGCCGGTGATCAGCGGGATCTTGATCGCGGCCGAGACCGCCTCGATGCCGGCGACGGTGACGCCGCCGGCGAGGAACACCGCATCGACGCCGGCCGCCTCGTAGGCCTTGGCGCGCCGGATCGTGTCCTCGACGCCGGTGACCGCCAAGGCGCTGGTCCGGCCGGCGATGACGAGCCGCTTGTCCTGGCGCGCCGACAGGGCCGCCTTCATCTTGCCGACGCCTTCCTCGACCGCGATCAATGTCGGCTTGCCGGACGGCCCGTAGGGCCGCGGCAGCACGGTATCCTCGATCGACAGCGCGCAGACCCCGGCGCTCTCCAGCTCCTCGACGGTGCGCCGCACGTTGAGCGCGTTGCCGTAACCGTGGTCGGCGTCGACCAGGAGCGCGAGGTTGCCGGCGCGGCAGATGCGGTAGGCCTGCCCGGCGAACTCGCTCAGCGTCATGACGACGAGGTCGGGCGCGCCGAGCACCGCCATCGACCCGATCGAGCCCGAGAAGATGCCGACCTCGAAGCCGAGCTCCTCGGCGATGCGGGCCGAGATCGCGTCGTAGACGGAGCCGGTGTGGACGCAGCGGTTGCCGCCGAGGATCGCGCGAAAGCGCTCGCGCCGTTCGGTCCAGTCCATCGTTGCCCTCCCCTGAGCGCTCCCGTGAGCGGATGTGCGATTCAGCCGGCGGCGGCCAGCTTGTCCTGCGTCTTGGTCTCGAAGTCGCTGGCGTCATGGCGCTCGAGCAGTTGCTCCGACGGCTCGCCGGCGGTGCGGTTGACCATGCGCCCGCGCTTGACGGCCGGTCGCGCCCAGACCTGCTCAGTCCAGCGGATCACGTTCTTGTAATCCTGCGCGCCGATGAATTCGCCGCCGCCGTACGAGTTGAATTTCACCAGTCCGCCATACCACGGCCAGATCGCCATATCGGCGATCGTGTAATCGGGGCCGGCGACGTATTCGCTCTCCGCGAGGCGCCGGTCGAGCACGTCGAGCAGGCGCTTCGTCTCCATCGTGAAGCGGTCGATCGCGTATTCGATCTTGACCGGCGCATAGGCGTAGAAGTGCCCAAAGCCGCCGCCGACATAGGGGGTGCTGCCCATCTGCCAGAACAGCCACGACAGGCACTCGGCCCGCGCCGCCCCCTCTTTCGGCAGGAACTCGCCGAACTTCTCGGCCAGGTAGACGAGGATCGCGCCGGTTTCGAAGACCCGGATCGGCGTCGGCCCGCTGCGGTCGACCATCGCCGGGATCTTCGAGTTCGGGTTGATCTCAACAAAGCCGCTGCCGAATTGATCGCCCTCGCCGATGCGAATCAGCCAGGCGTCGTACTCGGCGCCCTTGTGGCCCTTCGCCAGCAGCTCCTCGAGCATGACGGTGACCTTGACCCCGTTCGGCGTGCCCTGCGAGTAGAGCTGCAGCGGATGCTTGCCGACCGGCAGGTCCCTCTCGAACTGCGCACCCGCCGTCGGTCGGTTGATATTAGCGAAGCGACCGAGGGCAGGCTTGTTTACCCACACCTTGGGTGGCGTGTAATTGGATGCGTCGGTCATCGCTAAAGCTCCAGATGTTGAGCGGAAGGAATTGGCGAAGGGCGCGGCTACAGCGGCATCTTACACGCCGGCATCTCAGATGAAAGTGCGAGGGCGCAAGCGGGTGCGTTGGCAACCTTGACGCCCCGTTGCAGCCCCTCGCACCCCCACAGCTTGACCGACAGGGCCGCGGTTGCCGGCGGCATCCCATCGGGCGCTGCGAGTGGCGGAAACTCTTATGCTGGCAGTCTACAGGAAAGCGCTGCGCGGCACGAGCGGCGCCATTCGCTGGTGATCCAGTTCAGCTTGTAACGTCGTCTTTCCGGGGCGCGGGCGCAGCCCGCGGGCCCGGAAGCCAGGAACACAGATCTCGGAAACAGGGCCAACGCCGGTGTTCCTGGATTTCGGGTTCGGGCCTGCGGTCCGCCCCGGAATGACAATCCTCATCAGCTTCGCCGGGCGGCCGCGAGACGCGCGAGATCACCGCTGTCGCCCAGCGCGTCGAGCCGTTCGATTGCCGCGCGCAGCTCGCGGGTGCGGGCGGCGCCCACCACCGGCGCCACGAGCGCATCGAATTTCGCCCCGAGACGCTCGCCCTGGGCGGCGATGTCGGGGTTCGGCACGCCGGCGTCGTGGCTGGCGCCGGCGACGCGGCCGTCGGCTAGCCTCACCGCAATCTCGGCCGCCGCCTGCGGCCAGTTGTCCTGGAAATCGAGGCTCACCTTGTCGCGCAGCGCGACGAGCGCCGGATCGCTCGCGGTCGCCGCGCTGTAGCTGTCGAGCCCGGCGGTGTCGACGCCGGCCAATGCCATCGCCACGGTCTGGCGCAGACTGAACTTGCTTTCGAGGCCGTCGGTCGGGGCCGCGATATTGCACACCCGGTCGCAGCTGCGGTCGAGCTTGAGGCGGATCTCGGCAATCTCCTCGGGCCGCACGCCATGCCGCTCGCGAACCGCCCGCGCCGCCTCGATCGGGCCGTGCGTCAGATAGCAGGCGGCGTGGTACTTGAAGAGGTTGGCGAGGATGTGGAAGCCGCCCGGCGGCTCCGCCAGCGCCTTCTCGGCATGAAAATCGGGGCCGTGCGTCAGCGCAAAACCCTGCTCGCACTCGACGAGGTCGGGTCGGCTGGAAAAGCCGCGCGCCGCCAGCCGCGCCGCCAAGAGGCCGTTGTGCGACGCCTTGCCGGCATGGAACGGCTTGCACATCGTGCCGAATTGCGATTTGAGCCCGGCCGCCTGCGTGCCGGCAATGCCGAGCGCCTGCGCCGTCGCCGCCGCGTCGAGCCCGAGCAGATGGGCGCAGGAAGCCGCCGCGCCGAAGGCGCCGACCGTGCCGGTGGCGTGGAAGCCGAGGTTGTAGTGGCCCGGCCTCAATGCCATGCCGATCCGGCAGGCGGTCTCATAGCCGGCGACAAAGGCGGCGATGATGTCGCGGCCGCTGCTGCGCCGCTGTTCGGCCAATGCCATCAGCCCCGGCAGGATCGCCACTGACGGGTGGCCCGGCATCGCCAGGTTGACGTCGTCGTAATCAAGGGCATGGCCGATCGCACCGTTGACCAGCGCCGCCGCCAGCACCGGCAGCCGCGCGTCGTGGCCGATGACGCTCGCCTGCTCGGCGCCGCCTGCCTCGGCCAGCTCGTCGAGCAGGATGCGGGCAAGCGGATCCGCAGCGCCAGCCAGCGCGACGCCGTAATAATCGAGAACGCATTGTCTTGCGAGCGCCCGCACGTCGTCGGGCAGCGCCTCATAGCGGATCACGCGGCCCCGCTCCGCCAGAAGCTGCGTCAGACCCGTCTGCGTTACCGTCCCACCGTCCATCCTAACAGCTCCTTGCGAGCGGAGGCTCGCCTCCCATCTTTGAAGTGTGCGACCTTAAACGATTTGCCATCCGGACGCACGCCGGGATCCATCTTTCAGCCGCTCCTGCGTTTGGACCAATGGATACCGGCCTTCGCCGGTATGACAACGTAGAGGTGTCGCCTTCATGGCTTAAATCTTCACTTCGCTGATTTGAATCGTCGGTTCGATGTCGGTGTAGTTGGGGATGTCGGCAAGAATCTCCGGCGCATGCGGCGCAAAAGGCGCCTGAAACGCCTCGGCCGAGTCGAAGTACATGTGGCCCATCGCCACGAACGCCGGGGGCGCGTCGGGCAGCCTGCCCGCGATGCCGTGCTCGACGGCAACCCGCTTGCAGGCGGCGCCGAGTTTGTGCTGCACCATCGGGACGTGCTTGTTGCAGTAATAGTCAATATCGAACTAGGCTCCCTGCCGATACGGATAAAACACGCTCACCTTTATCACCACGTCCTCCCTCAGCGCCCCTTGAAGGCCGGCTTGCGCTTTTCGTTGAACGAATTGATGCCTTCGCGGCGGTCTTCCGTCGGGACCATGCGGTTGTAGGCCTCGATCTCGAACATCATGCCGGTGGCCAGGTCCATCTGCAGCCCGTGATGGATCGCGTGCTTCGCCTGGCGCACCGAAATGGGAGCGTTGTCGGCGATGCGGCGGGCGGTTTCGAGCGTGTCGTCGAGCAATTTGTCGGCGGCGCACAGCCGGTTGACCATGCCCCACTCGAACGCCTCCTGGGCCGAGAATGGCCGCCCGGTCAGGATGATCTCCTTGGCGCGGCGCTCGCCGACGGCGCGCGGCAGGTTCTGCGTCCCGCCGGCGCCCGGCATGATGCCCAGCGTCACCTCGGTCAGCGCGAAGCGCGCGCTGTCGGCGGCGTAGAGGAAGTCGCAGCACAGCGCCAACTCGCAGCCCCCGGCATAGGCGGCGCCGTTGACCGCCCCCAGCACCGGCACCGGGCAGCCGATAAAGGCGCGGATCATCCGCTCGAACAGCAAATGCTGCGCCTGCCAGGTCTCGTCCGACATGCCCTGGCGTTCCTTGAGGTCGCCGCCCGCGCAGAACGCCTTGTCGCCGGCCCCGGTCAGGACGATCGCACGGTGCGCCAGCGGGTCGCCGTTGACCGCATCGAAAAAGGCCAGCAGGTCGTGCCCCATCTGCGTGTTCATCGCATTGGCGACCTGCGGCCGGTCGAGCACCACCAATGACAGGCCGCCGCCCTTGTCCTCGACCCGTATCGTTTCGAAGCTGCGGTTCATGTCGCGATCGATCCCCGCTAGACAGTCGCTGGCTCTCAAGTATCGCGTGCCGAGATGTTATGCAAAAGGATCATCCGTCCCTGCGATCGAGAGGGCACACAATGTGCCCCATGCGAATCGCCGCCGCCGCGGCGACTGGCCGGCGCCACAGCGAGCGCCGGATCGTCGGGCTCAACTCCTTGTCAACGCAGGCTGTTCCCATCAAAAGCAAGCGCGATTGGAGAAGCGGTCGGCGCTCCGCATACATTGACAGGCGAAACCCAACCCCGGGGGCGGCGTGTCTTCCCAGCTCGTTGTCATCGTCGATGACAGCATCACCAACCTGAAAATTCTCGAACGGCTGGCCGCTTCGCTCGGCGACGGCCTGGTGGTGGAGAGCTTTGCCGCCGCCGATGCCGCGCTTGCCTTCTGCAGCGGCAACCGGCCCGATCTCGTGCTGCTGGCGGCGGCGAGCGGGGCCGGCGAGGCGGGCGACATCATCGCCCGTCTGCGCCGGCAGCCGAACGGCGGCGATGTGCCGGTGATTGTCGTCGGAGCGGCGCAGGATCTTGCCGCGATCGAGCGGGCGCGCGCCGCCGGCGCCGCCGAGCATGTGCTGCTCCCGGTCGACCTGCGCGATTTCCGTGTGCGGGCGCTGGCGCTGTTGAAACGGCGGCACAGCGTAGCCCCGGCGGAAGGCGAGCGGGAGGCGGTTGCAGAGCGCGGGCCGGAAGTTCCGCGCCAGGGTTATGCGACGCTGCTGCAGCTGATCGACGTGATCCCCCGGATGATCTGCCTGACCGGCAATGACGGCCGCTATCTGCTGGTCAACCGGGCCTATTCCGAATTCGTCGGCATGCCGGCGCGGAGGCTGCTCGGCCGCCGTCCGGCGGAAGCCCATGGCGGCCCGCTCGCCCGCATCCTCGCCGAAGGCGACGAGCGCCTTTTGGCCGGCAAGACCGTCCCCGGCTCGACCGAGGAGGAGATCGTCGACCGCGACGGCAACCCCTGCGTACTGCTGACGACGAAGGCGCTGTTTCACGCCGACGACGACGAGGCGATGGTGGTGACGGCGTTTGTCGACATCACCGAGCGCAAGCGCACCGAACGCGACCTGCTCGCCGCCAAGGAGCAGGCCGAGCTGGCGAACCGCAGCAAGACCGAGTTCGTCGCCAATATGAGCCACGAGCTGCGCACGCCATTGAACGCGATCATCGGCTTCTCGCAGGTCATCGCCGGCGAGATGCTGGGACCGATCGGCACCCCGAAATACGTCAGCTACGCCCGCGACATCCTGGCCAGCGCCGAGCACCTGTTGGGACTGATCAATGACATCCTCGATGTCTCGAAGCTGGAAGCCGGCAAGCTCGACTTGGCCGAGGAGGTGATCGACGCGGAAAAGACCATCGCCGACCTCGTGCAGCTGGCCGAAGCCAAGGCGCGCGCCAGCGGTATCCGCATCGCGGTGCGCCGTGAGGGGGCGGTGCCGCACCTCCTGGCCGACGCCCGCAAGCTGAAGCAGATCGTCCTCAACCTGTTGGTCAACGCGATCAAGTTCAGCCACCCCGGCGGCAAGGTCGAGATCGTGCTGCGCAGTGTTGGTGGCGCCCTGGCGATTGCGGTCATCGACCATGGCATCGGCATGGACCCCGCCGAGGTCGAGCTGGCGACAACCCGGTTCGGCCAGGTCGCCAGCGCCTGGACGCGCAAGCACGACGGCACCGGCCTCGGCTTGCCGCTGGCCATCGGGTTGAGCGAACTGCACGGCGGCCGCCTGACGATCCACAGCACCAAAGGGGTCGGCACGACGGTAACGGTGACCTTCCCGCGCGATCGCTCGCAGCCCGTGCTGGACGCGGTCGGCAGCGGCATGCGGGTGGGTGCCCGGGTCTAGGCATTCGTTGTGACAAGGCCGCCCGACAGCCTCTTCGACCGGGTCGGGGAACGGCGCCAAGCGCCGCCAGCCGGTGAGAGAGCGCGGTCTGGCGCGGCGCCGAGCCCGGGTTTCGTCGCCGTCGCGATCGCGCTCGCGCTGGCTGCGGTCGCCGCCCCGGCCGCGGTGACGACAGTAGCAGCGGCCGGCATGCCCGGCCTGACGCCGCTGATGGCCGGCGTGCTCGTCGCCTTGCTCGTGCTGGCGCCGACCGCGACCGGGCTCGTCGCATCCCTGGCCGGCATCCGCGATGCCGCCGCGCCACTCGCCGCGAGCCGCAACGAAGCCGAGATGGCGGTGCTGCGGGTGTTCGTCGACACGCTGCTCTTCGGCGACGCGCTGGCGATTGCCGCCCCCGGCTGCATCGCACTCGCCGCCCTCGCCCTGGTCATCGCGTGGGCGTTCCTGCTCGGCGTCATCCGCTGGCCGGCGGCGCCGGCGTTGCGCCGCCACGCCGCGCTGGCGCTCGACGCGCTGCTGCTGTCCGGTTTTCTGCATCTCGGCGGCGGCGCTGTTGCCGGCTGGTACCCGGTCTATCTACTGATGATGTTCTATGCCGGGCTGCGCCTCGGGTTCGAAGCGCTGATCGTCAGCGCCTCCGCCGGCGTCGCCGGGTTTGCCGCGGTCATCACCTCGAGCGAACCGTGGCGCCAGCAGCCGGCCCTGGCCGGCGGCCTGCTGGTCGCGCTGATCGCGTTGCCGGCCTGCCTCGCCCGGACGTTGCGGGCGCTGTCGGCGGCGCGCGCCACGGCCAGCGGCGCCGAGGCGCAGCGCCAGACGACGTTGCGGCTGATCGCCGAGACGCTGCGCGCGCCAAAGGCGCAGCGACCCGGCGCGGAGCAGCCGCCGCTCGACCACATCCTCGACTTCGCGGCGATCGAAGCCGGCACCTACGTGCCGCCGATTGAAAGCTTCGACCTGCGCTCGCTGGTGCGCAGTGCGCTCATGCCGTTGCGGGAGAAGGCGGCCGAGCGCGGCGCGACGCTGGACTGGCGCATCGACCCGCGCCTGCCGGACCGGCTGCGCGGCCATGCCCAGGCCTTGGCGCGGATCACCGCCGGCCTCGCCGAGCAGGCGCTCGCCCAGGCGCTTGTCCCGGCTCTTGGGTCTGCCGGCGGCGGCGTCAGGATCAGGGTGGAGGGCGCTTCCAGTGAGCCGCAGCGCCTGCAGCTGACGCTGCGCCTCGACTGCCCGGCCGCGGCACGCGACAGCAGCGCCGGCGATGCTGGCAGCTTGACGCTGCGGCTGGTCGAGCGGCTGGTCAGGATGATGAACGGAGCGCTGGCGGTCGAGCGCCTGGCGGCCCACCGCCTCCGCCTGACGGCGTCCCTGCCGCTGGCGGTTGAACCCGGCCTCGGTCGCCGCGCCGTCGATCTCGGCCGACGGCAGGTGCTGATCGCGACCGCCGACGACGAGCTGGCGCGCGAGCTTGCCGAGGCGCTGGCGGTGTGGAACGCGCAGCCGGAGTGGCCGGGCGATATCGAGACGGCGCTCGCCGGGCTGGCCGGCCGGCAGGACGCGACGCGCCCGCTGCTGCCCCGGCCGCTGCTGATCGTCGACGGCCGTGAGAAACTGCTGAGTGCGCTGAGCCTTGCGCACCACGCCGGAGAGCGTGGCGCCGATCGGCCGTTCGTGCTGCTGATCGCCGCGCCGGCGCAGATCGACAGCCTCGGCGAGCTCGAGGAAGACGGGCTCGACGGCTTTGTTCCGGCGCCGGTCAGCGAGGCGCTGCTGGCGAATGCGCTCGATGCGCTGCCGCTGGAAGCCGGCGCGCGGACGCCAACGGCCATGGGGCCCTTGATCGGCAAGCGCAGCGCTGCGGCCGAATTCCCGGCAGCGTCCCGCACCCCGGCGGCGGCCGAGCGGATCACCCCAATCGCGGCCCATCCCCGCTTTGTCGGCGAGGCGGCGGCGGTTGATACGCGGGCGATCGAAGGCCTGCAGGCGCTCGGCGGCACAGCCTTTCTCGGCGAGCTGATCGAGACCTTCCGGACCGACGCGCGGGCGGTGCTGCAGCGTCTCGAAGCGGCCGCCGCCACCGGTGACGGCGTCGCCTTCGACCGCGGCGTCGTCGCGCTGCAGCGTGCCGCCGCCCAGCTCGGCGGCGGCCAGCTCTGCGCGCTATTGGCGTCGTTGCAGGGCCTGCCGGCGAGCGAGTTGCGGCTGCGCGGCGAGGCTCATGTGCGCCGCCTCGACGCCGAGCTTAGTCGCCTCGCCGCAGCGCTGGCGGAATTCCTCCCCGCCGACGACGCCCGCCGCGTCTAGGGTTTTGAAGAAACCGTCATGCCCCGGCTTGACCACAAGCGTTGACCCGCGCATCAACACGCCACCGCCTCGTGCTTGACGTGGATTGCCGGGTCAAGCCCGGCCATGACGATCCACGGTGTACAAGGCGGGCGTCACCAGGCGTCGCGGTCCAGCAGTTCGATCAGCACGTTCTGCGGGCCGCGCACGAAGGCGATGCGCACGCCGGGGCGGATCGTCTTCGGCTCGACCGTGAACTCGGCGCCCTTGGCCTTCAATTCGGCGCACACCGCGTCGATGTTCTCGACCCTGAGGCCGAGATGGTCAAGCCCGACAAAACCGCCCTCGGGCTTCTTCGACAGCTCGGCATCCGGCGGCACCTGCGCGATGAACACCATGACCCCGCCGAGATTCATGTCCGTGCGCTCGATGCCGTTCGACATCACAGATCTGATCGGGGTGGCGCCGAACATCCGCTCGTACCAGGCGGCCGTCGCGTCCGGGTCGGGGCTGCGCAGGTGGACATGGTCGTAGGTAAACTGGACCATCGACGTCTCCTCTCCTCGATTTATCAGGCGATGATGTTGGCGGCGCGCAGATTGGCGAGCGTCGCACGGTCATAGCCCAAGAGCGACGACAGAACCTCGTCGGTGTGCTCGCCCGGCGTTGGCACGTGGCCCACGCGGCCCGGCGTTTTCGACATCTTGATCGTCGCGCCCGGCACATGGATCTCGCCGGCCAGCGCGTCGGGCATCTTCACCAGCATCTCGCGCTCCCACAGATGCGGGTCCTCGGCCGCCTGCGGGATCGTCTTGACCGGCGCCACCGGGATCTCGGCCGCCAGCAATGCCGAGACGACGTGCTCCACGGTGTTTGCCGCGCACCAATTCTCGACCGCAACCTTGCGCGGGTCTTTGAGCCCGGCGCGGCTGGTCCAGCCGGCGACGTCGGCATTCGGATCGCCGGTGGCGATGCGGATCAGCTTGGTCGCCATCACCCGCCCCGAGGCCGAGATCACGACATAGCCGTCCTTGCATTTGTACGGCGGGCGGCCACCCTCGCCGCCTTCCTGCCCGGTTGCGAGATAATAGGAGAGCGGGATCTCGACCATCGTGAAGCCGGAATCGAGCAGGCAGCAATCGACGACCTGGCCCTCGCCGGTCTTGTTGCGGTGGTGCAGCGCGGCCAGCGTGCCGATCGTCGCGTGCAGCGAGGTATAGCGGTCGACCAGCGAGGTGGCGGCGCCGAGCGGCTGGCCGACCGGCGCGCCGGTCAGCGACATCAGCCCGCTCATCGCCTGCCCGAGCGGGTCGAAGGCCGGGCGGTCGCGATAGGGGCCGTATTGCCCGAACCCCGACACCGAGCAGAGAATGATATCCTTCTTCAGCTTGCACAGCTCGTCATAGCCGAACCCCATCGTCTCCATGACGCCGGGGCGGAAATTCTGCAGCACGATGTCCGCGGTCGGCACCAGCTCGGCGAAAATCTCCTTGCCGCGCTCGGTGCGCATGTCGAGGCAGAGGCTCTTTTTGCCGCGGTTGTAGACGGTAAAATAAATGCTCTGGCCGCGCACCACCGGCTCCGATTTGCGCGTCTCCTCGCCGCCCAGTTTCTCGATCTTGATCACCTCGGCGCCAAGATCCGACAGGATCATGCCGCCGCGCGGCCCCGCCTGGTACCGCGCCAGCTCCAACACCCGCACGCCGTCCAATGCCCCGGCCATCGCCCTCTCCGTCTGCTCCAATCACGCCGCGACATAATGCGCCGCGACGGCCGGCCCGTCATAGCTTTCGTGCGACTGGCAGTGCGAGGAGGCACAACACCGCCATCGGCCAGAAGGCGCGGGCGCCGACCGCGCCGTAGAGCCAGCCCGAGACGAGCGTCAGCAGCGCCGTCGCGACGCCGATCCCGACAATGCCGTAGAGCGCCATCGCGGTCGCTTCGAGATGCGATGGCACGGTCTCGGCGAGCCGGCGCATGCAGGCAAGGTGCAAGAGCGCAAAGGTGATCCCGTGCAAGGGCTGGATCAGCGCTACGGCCGGCAGCCACGCGGTCTCGGCCGACACCGCCCAGCGCACCGCGCCAGCCAGCGCCGCCAGCATCGCGACGCCGGCCGGGCCCAGGCGGTCGAGCACCGGCCGGCCGATCAGGAAGAACACCACGACCTCGGCGGCGACCGCCTCCGACCACAGCATGCCGGCCTCGCCGGCGCCGATCCCGGCGGCGTTCCAGCGGATCATCGCAAACCCGTCATGCAGCGCGTGGCTGCCGAGGATCAGCGCCGCGACCGCGATGACGCGGCGGAACGCCGGCAAGGCCAGCAGCGCGCGAAGGCTCCCTGATGACGGCGACGGCGCCATCGCGGCCGGCAGCGGCAAGCGCGGGGTCGCCGGCGCCGTCATCGCGGCGAGCGACAGCAGCGCCGCGTTGAGCCAGATCACGACGCCGAGACCCAAGCGGTCGACCAGCTGCCCCGACAGCACCGAGCCGAGGATGAAGGCGCCCGACCCGGCGCCGCGCACCCAGCCATAGGCAAAGCCGCCCGGGTGACGGGCCGCGCTGCCCAGCACCAGCGCGTCGGCAAGCTGCGCCAACGGCGCCAGCGCCGACGACTGCGCCAGGCTGACGGCCAGCAGCGGCCAGAAGCCGTAGGCCGGGCCGTAACCGATGACCGCGACGGCCGCCGTCGCGGCACAGACTGCGAAGACAAGCCGCAGCGCGTCGAACCGGTCGGCCAGCCGCGCCGCGAGGGGGCCCGCTACCAAGCGGATCGCCGTGCCCGATGCCAGCGCGGTGCCGATCAGTCCCGCGGCGAGCCCGTGATCCTTCAGCAGCGGCGGCAGATACGGCGACTGCACCCCGAACCCGGCGTAAAGCGCCGCAAAGAGGGCGGTATAGGCAAGCCATGCCGCAGCTGAGGACGTAGGCGAGGCGGGGCGCATGGTGACGCAACGCCACCCGCGCCGCCGCCGCTCCGCTGCAAGACGCCGGCGCCGGCGTCGATCGCAACGACCCTCTCCCCCCTCACCCCGGCCCTCTCCCCGCAAGTGGCGCAAGCGGGGAGAGGGACAGGGTGAGGGGGAAGAGGTAGAACGACGGGCGCTAGCGCCGCGCCTGCCCGGCGGCGGCTTTCGCCCAGCTGTCGCGCAGGCCGATCGTGCGGTTGAAGACGAGATGGCCGGCGGCGGAGTCGGGGTCGCGGGTGAAATAGCCCTGCCGCTCGAATTGCACCGGCTCGGCGGCATTGTCGGCAGCGAGCGCCGGCTCGATGCGGGCGTCCGCCACGACCTCCAGCGAGTGCGGGTTGAGGTCGGCCATCAAATCGCCGTCGGCGCCGGGATCCGGCCGGGTGAACAAGGGCTCGTACAGGCGGATCTCGGCCGGCACGGCATGCGCCGCCGACACCCAGTGGATAGTGCCGCGCACCTTGCGCCCGTCCGGCGCGTCGCCGCCGCGGGTCGCGGGATCGTAGGTGCAGCGCAACTCGACGATTTCCCCGGCAGCGTTCTTCACGACCTCGCGGCAGGTCACGAAATAGCCGTAGCGCAGCCGCACCTCGCGGCCCGGCGCCAGCCGGTAGAAATTCTTCGGCGGGTCTTCCATGAAATCATCGCCCTCGACCCACAATTCGCGGCCGAACGGCACCACCCGCGTGCCGGCCTCGGCATCCTCCGGATGGTTGACCGCGGCGAGCTCTTCGCTCTGCCCCTCCGGGTAGTTCTCGATGACGAGCTTCAAGGGTCGCAGCACCGCCATGCGCCGCAGCGCGCTGCGGTTCAGCGTATCGCGCACCGCGGCCTCGAAGATCGCCAGGTCGACGACGCTGTTGGCGCGGGCGACCCCGATGCGGCGAACGAACTCGCGGATCGCGGCGGCCGGCACGCCGCGCCGCCGCAACCCCGCCAGTGTCGGCATCCGCGGGTCGTCCCACCCGCTGACATGGCCTTCGTCGACCAGCCGCTTCAGAAAGCGCTTCGACATCACCGTGTAGGCGAGGCTGAGGCGGGCGAACTCGTACTGCCGCGGTCTTGCCGGCACCGGAAGATGCTCGATCAGCCAATCGTAGAGCGGCCGGTGATCCTCGAATTCTAGGGTGCAGATCGAATGGGTGACCCCCTCGATCGCGTCCGACTGGCCGTGCGCGTAGTCGTAGGTCGGGTAGACGCACCATTTGCTGCCGGTGCGAGGATGCTCAGCGTGCAGGATGCGGTAGAGGACCGGGTCGCGCAGGTTGATGTTGCCGCTCGCCATGTCGATCTTGGCCCGCAAGACGCGCGCGCCGTTGGCGAACTCGCCGGCTCGCATACGGTGGAACAGGTCGAGGTTCTCGGCGGTGCTGCGCTCGCGCCACGGGCTGTTGCGGCCGGGCTCCGTCAGGCTGCCGCGGGCGGCGCGCATCTCCTCGGGCGACTGGTCGTCGACATAGGCGAGGCCGTGGCGGATCAGGTGCTCCGCCCATTCGTAAAGCTGCTCGAAGTAATCCGAGGCGTGATGGAGGTGGCGCCCCCAGTCGAAGCCGAGCCAGCGCACGTCGGCCTCGATCGCATCGATGTATTCCTGCTCCTCCCTCGTCGGGTTGGTGTCGTCGAAGCGCAGGTTGCAGTGGCCGCCGAATTCCTGCGCCACTCCGAAATTGAGGCAGATCGACTTGGCGTGGCCGATATGCAGGTAGCCGTTGGGCTCCGGCGGGAAGCGCGTCACCACATCGCTGATGCGACCGGCCGCGAGATCGGCCGCGATGATGTCGCGAATGAAATCCCGTCCGCCCTCGCCGCTCTCGACCTCGGCAACGCTCATGCGAAATGCTCCCTGTGTCGCCCGATATGTGGCCGATGCCGCCGCCGACGCCAAGCCTTGACGCTGCGATCGGCAACCCGTACCTATCGAGCTAATTGACCAATTAGCGAGTCATTTATCATGAAGACCGTCAGCCTCGCGCAGGCAAAGGCGCGGCTGAGCGAACTTGTCGACCGGGTAATCGCCGGCGAAACCGTGTGCATCACCCGGCGCGGCAAACCGGTCGCGCAACTGACAGCACCGGCGGCGGCGCGCAAGCGCATCGACCCCATGGCACTGCGCGCGGTCACCAACAGGATGCCGGTGCAGCCAGAGACGGCGTCTGAGTTCATCCGGCGGATGCGGGACCGAGACCGCTATTGATGCTCTATCTCGATACCTCGCTGTTGGTCGCGGCGCTGACCAACGAGGCCAATACCGAACGGATACAGCAGTGGCTCGGCGGCCAGGACCCGGACACGCTGGCGATCAGTGAATGGGTCGCCACCGAGTTCTCCGCGGCGCTGTCGATCAAGCTGCGGGTCGGAGATTTGCCGCTTTCGGCACGCGACGACGCATTGGCAGCCTTCGAACGGCTGCGCGGCGAGAACCTGACCGTGCTGCCGATCTCCGGTCTGCATTTCCGCCTCGCGGCGCACCTTGCCGATCAGCACGCCCTCGGCCTGCGCGCCGGCGACGCTTTGCATCTTGCGGTTTGCCTCGATTATCGCGCGTTGCTGAACACGCTCGACCGCCGCCTCGCGGAGGCCGGAGCGCCGCTCGGGGTCGCGACGGCAATCCTCTAAGTCGGGACGCGATGCGCGAAAGCGATGGAGCGTGTTGCGAACGCGAATGTTGATGGTGCAAACCTCTTGATCGAAAGGTCTCCATCATGCGCATCACCGGTTTCGCTCTCGGCGGCGCGTTGGCGCTTGCCGCCTCGGCCGCTTCCGCCGCGCCGATCGCCGCGCCCGCTCCGGCGCAGCAGCCCAATATAATCAACGTCGCCTACGGCTGCGGCTGGGGCTTCCATCCCAATCGCTGGGGCCGCTGCCTGCCGAACCGCCGCCATTACCGGGGGCATGCCTACTGGCATCGCCATTACCGGCCGTACGCCTATTGGCGCCACCACCACTACCGGCCATACGCCTACTGGCGGCCGTACTGGCGGGGGTACTACGGCAGCAGCTACGGCCCGTCGCCGAGCGACCATGTCGCCAACCAGCTGAACTGGCGGGAAATGCACCGCATATACGGCTACTGATCGCGTAACGGACCGGGTGCCG
>JBLMXS010000205.1:0-3920 GCA_050257895.1 Thiohalocapsa sp. | reverse complement strand
CGCGCAGCTCGCGGTACATCTTCCACGCCACCCACAGCAGCAGCAGCCCGCCGGCCAGCGTCAGGCCGATCACCGCCAGCAGATGCATCGTCAGCGCCGCGAACAGGATGCGCAGCACGGTCGCAGCGGCGATGCCGGCGGCGATGATGCGACGCCGCTGCGACGCCGGCAGACCCGCCGCCGCCATGCCAACCACGATCGCATTGTCGCCGGCCAGCACGACATCGATGATCACCACCGACAACAGCGCGCTCGCCTGGTTCAGCGTCACCAGCACGCCCGCGACATAAGCATTGATGCGCGCCGCGTCGAGACCGGTCGGATGAGCGGATGGCCGCAATCGCGTCGTGAATCGCATCGGGGCGCCATTGCGGTTCGCCTCGGCCTGTTCTACGCGGCAAGTTTCCTCGTCGTCGGGATCCAGCTGCCGTTCTGGCCGGTATGGTTGGCCGGCCGCGGCCTCGATGTGCAGGAGATCGCGGCAATCTTCGCCGCCGGCATCTGGGCCAAGATCGTCGCGACGCCGCTGGTGGGGGCGCTGGCCGATCGGCTCGGAAGCGGCCGCGCCGTGATGGTGGCGCTCGCCATGCTGTCGTTGGCGGCCTATGCGGCGCTGTGGCCGCTCGCCGGGTTCTGGGCGATCCTCGTCGTCAACCTGATCGCCGGCGCGGCACAATCGGCGCTGATGCCGCTCGGCGACAGCGTGACGCTCGGCGCGGTGCGCGAGTACCGCCTCGATTACGGCCGCGTGCGGTTGTGGGGCTCGGCGAGCTTTGTGCTGGCCGCGATCGGCAGCGGCGCGATCGTCAGCGGTGGGGGCAGCAGCCGGAGTGGCGCCGAGGCGGTGCTGGTCCTGGTGGTGGCCGCGTCCGCGGCATTGCTCCTCGCCTGTATCGCCGTCCCGGAGGGCGGGACCGCCGTCGCCGCCCGCTCGCGCTGGTCGGTGCTGGGGCGGCTCGCCGCCGACCGGCGGTTCTGGCTGTTCGTCGTCAGCGCGGCGGCGCTGCAGGCGAGCCATCAGCTCTATTACGGCTTCGGTACGCTCTATTGGCGCCGGCTCGGCTTTTCCGATGCGGTGATCGGCCTGTTGTGGGCGGAGGGGGTGATCGGCGAGATCGTCCTGTTCTGGTACGGGCAGCGTCTGGCGGCGCGGCTCGGGCCGCTGGGGTTGATGGCGGCGGGCGGAGTCGCCGGCATCGTGCGGTGGAGCCTCATCGGGGTGGTGCCGGGGGTGGCGGCCGCGGCGGCATTGCAGGTGCTGCACGCCGGCACATTCGGCGCCAGCCATCTCGGCGCCATGTATTTCATCGCCCGCAACGTGCCGCCCGGCGCTGCCGCCAGCGCCCAATCGCTCTATGCGGCGCTGTCGGCCGGACTCGGCAGCGGCATTGTGATGCTCGCGGCCGGGGCGCTTTACGCCGCTTATGGCGGACTTGCCTATCCGTTCATGGCAATCTTGTCGGCGGCGGGGCTGTGCGGCATCGCGGTGTTGCGCTGCCTGCCGCGCCCAATGGAGCAAGGCAGAGGTGGAGGCGCAGGATGATGAAGAGCTACGAGGGCGGCTGCCATTGCGGCCGGGTGCGGTTCCGCGTCGCGGTCGACCTCGAAGAGACCGTGATTGGCGAGTGCAACTGCTCGATCTGCACCAAGAAGGGCATCCTGCATCTGCCGGTAGCCGAGGACCGCCTGGAAATTCTCACCGGCGCCGACGATCTAGCGACCTACACCTTCGGCACCGGGATCGCCAAGCACACCTTCTGCCGGCATTGCGGCATCCACGCCTTCTACCGGCCGCGCTCCGACCCGGAAAACTACAGCGTGAACGCCCGCTGCCTCGACGACTACGATCCCGCCATGATGCAGCCGCGCCGCCTGTTCGACGGCAAGGACTGGGAGTCCGCCTTCGCCGCCGGCGGCGCTGAATGGCAGGCCAAGGAATAGCGGCGCGCCTCAGCACCTCACATAGGTGCAGACGACGCCGCCGATCTGGACGGCGCCGCTCAGCTTCGAGAGCGCCTCGAAGAACCCTGCGACCGGGCGGATCTCGGCATTGGCGATGAAGATCGTGTCCTTGTCGCGCACCGGAAAGCGGCGGGCCAACAGGTAGGATTTGGCGTCGGCCAGATCGAGGCGGTAGACGATCGGCGCCAGGCCAGGCGGGGCATCGGCCGCGATTGGCTGGCCGAGCGCGCGCACGACCGCGGCCGGCTCGTAGCGAAACAGGAACACCGCCCGCGGGTCGGCGCGCAGGTCAATGAGCCCGTGCCCCTTCGCCAGCGCCTCCTCCAATGACAGACGGTCGCTGTCGAAGGTAATGGTGGCATTGCGGCCGGCGGCGCCGAACACCGTGAAGCTCTGCCGCCGCCGCAGCAACGTCAGCACGTCGCCGGGCTCGGCAAAGATGTCCTGCGCCGGGTCGGCGACCAGCGCGGCCAGCGAGATCGTCGCACTGACGCCGCCGCGCGACAGACTGACGAAGGTTTCGTGCACCGGCGCGCGGGCGCCGCCGGCGGCGGCGATGACCTGCAGCAGCCGCTCGCCGCCCGGCGACAGCCTCACCCGCTTGCCGCCAACGATCTCGCCGGCCACCGCCACCGAATTGGCGAGGCTGCGCTTCACCACTACCAGCACCTGCGGGTCGAGCGCACGCGGCGTCAGACGCTGTTCGATCGCCTGCTGCACCTCGGCCGGCGTCTTGCCGGCGACGGCGATGCGTCCGCCGTAGGGGATGCTGATGCCGCCGTCGCTGCCGACCTGCTGGTCGGGAATGCGCGTCCCGGCCCGGCCGCTTTCCTCCGCGACGTCGACGAGCGCCGCGGCGGGTTTGCCGGGAGCCCCGGCGCCGAGCTCGGGTTCTTCGGGGGTGGCCGCTGCCGCGGCGGTCTCGCCCAGAGCCTTGTCGCCCAGAGCCTTGTCGCCCAGAGCTTTGTCGCCAGGGGCTGTCTCGCCGCGGGCGGCGCCGAACGTCCCACCAAATGTCTCAGAGGGGGCGCTCGGCAGAATCCCCGAGAGGCGCGCCAGCGTCTCCGGTGAAGCGCTCAGCCCGCCGGGTCGGCTGGCAAGCCCGGGCAGCGCCGGCAACGCCTCGCCGGTGCGCAGCCGCGACGCCGCCCCGGCTGGCAGCGACAATTCCGTCAGCGAATTGCCAAACAATCCCTCCGGCCCCGATTCCCAGACCATCACCGAGACGGTGTCGCCGACCGCAATCTTTAGCTCCGGCGGCGGCACATAGCGCTTGAACCGCTCCCCGAAAGCCGGCTGCGGACGCTCCAGCACTGTCTGCAGCACCGCGTCGTCGATCTTGACGACCGCGAATGCCACCTTGCCGCCGCGGTTCGCCTGCGCCAGCACATCCGGCAAGGTAGGCGGCAATGAGCAGGCGGCCAGCGCCAGCGCCACGACAAAGGCACCCAAGCAAGAACGCAAGGCGAAGAGGAACAGCGGCTGCATCGACCTGCGCGTTATACCGCACTGGCGCGATTGCGACCTACATCCGGTGTCAGGCGGCGGCGAAGAAGAGAATCGTGCCGCTGGCGGAAGCGGCCGGGACGGCGAGGCGGCCGTCGGGCAGTATGGTGAACGCAATCTGCTGCCCGGTGAGGTAATCCGCCGTGTCGCTGCGCCGCGCGACCGCCAGCTCGATCGCGGCGATGCCCGGGAGCGGGAAATCGGCCGCGAGGTCGAGACCGGGGTGCATCGTCGCGAAATCGTCCGGCGTCGCGAACAACAGGCGGTGGGGGCCGCTGCGCACACTGGCGAACGCGTCGGTGGTGGTGACCTCGTGCAGGCCGAACAGCCGGTCGTAGGCCGGCAGCAGCGGCGCGGTATCGGCGGCGACGATGGTGACGCCGCTGATGCCGGTGGCGCCGTTCGGGTGATGCAGCCATTCCGGCCGCCGCACCAGCTCGGGCGTCAGATGC
>JBLMXS010000204.1:0-4026 GCA_050257895.1 Thiohalocapsa sp. | reverse complement strand
CCGTCAAGCCCGACATCGTCTACGTGTCGACCAGCGGGTTCGGCGAAAAGGGGCCCTATGCGCAGGCGCCGGCCTACGACCCGGTGATCCAGGGCTTCTCGGGGCTGGCGACGGTGCAGGCCGGGTCGGACGAGGCGCGGCCGCGCTTGGTGCGCACGATTCTTCCCGACAAATTGACCGCGATCACCGCCAGCCAAGCGATTACGGCAGCGCTCCTGGCGCGCGAGCGCACCGGTGAGGGCCAGCACGTCCGTCTGTCGATGCTGGAGGCGGTCGTCGCGTTCCTCTGGCCGTCCGACATGTCGGCTCAGACCTTTGTCGGAGAGGAGCCGGTGCGGCAGGAGGCGGCGAGCGCCATCGATCTGATCTACGAGACGGCCGACGGCTACATCACCGCCGCGGTCGTCACCGACCGGCAGTGGCAGGGCCTCGTCCGGGCGCTCGAAAAGCCCGAATGGCTGGAGGACGAGCGCTTCAAGACGCCTTCCCTGCGTCACCAGAACATCGACGCGCGGCTTCAGATGACGCAGGACGTGCTGATCGGCCGGACCTCCGAGGAATGGCTCGACCGGCTGACCAAGGCGGACGTGCCGTGCGGGCCGGTCTTGACCCGCAGCCAGATGATCCGCCATCCGCACATTGCGGCGCTCGAACTGCTCGAGGAATACGACCACCCGCAGGCCGGCCGCCTGCGCCAGGCGCGCAACGCCGCCCGCTTCTCCGGCACCCCGGCCGCGATCCGGCTGCCGGCGCCGGCACTAGGCGAGCACACCGCGGAGGTGCTGGCCGAGCTCGGCTATTCGGCCGCGGAGATCGCCGCGCTGCGCGCCGCGAACGGCTAGCGGAGCACCGGCGATGGCGCAGACCGACCGGATGTTCGCAGGCTCGATCCCGGCACTTTACGACCGCTATCTCGGACCGCTGATCTTCGAGCCGTACGCGGTCGATCTGGCGGAGCGGGTCGCCGGCGCCGGTGCCGGCCGCGTTCTTGAAACCGCATGCGGCACCGGCATCGTGACGCGGGCGCTGGCGCGCGCGTTGCCGCCCTCCGCCGAGATCGTCGCGACCGACCTCAACCAGCCGATGCTCAACCTCGCTGCGGCGCAAAACGATGACGCCCGGATCAGCTGGGAGCGCGCCGACGCGCTGGCGCTGCCGTTCCCCGACGCGTCGTTCGATGCGGTCGTCTGCCAGTTCGGAGCGATGTTCTTCCCCGACAAGGTCGCGGCCTATCGCGAGGCGCTGCGGGTATTGCGGCCGGGCGGCCGCTTCCTGTTCAGCATGTGGGACCGCATCGAGGAGAACGAGTTCGCGGATGTCGTCACCAATGCTGTGGCGGCGCTGTTCCCGGCCGACCCGCCAAGTTTTCTGCCGCGCACGCCGCACGGTCACCACGATACGGCTGTGATCCGCGCGGATGTCACGGCCGCCGGCTTTGGCGATGTCGGCGTCGAGAGGATTGAGCGTCGGAGCCGGGCCGCCTCTCCTCGCGAGCCGGCGATCGGCTACTGTCAGGGGACACCGCTGCGCAACGAGCTCGAGGCGCGCGACCCGGCCCGGCTCGCCGAGGCGACCGAGGC
Organism: Thiohalocapsa sp.; assembly: GCA_050257895.1. Classification (GTDB taxonomy): domain Bacteria; phylum Pseudomonadota; class Alphaproteobacteria; order ATCC43930; family CGMCC-115725; genus DATARH01. The sequence continues at coordinate 2,446 of JBLMXS010000204.1, read as the reverse complement.
GGCGGCGGCGGCGCTCGGCTACCGCTTCGGTTTTGGCGCGGTCGACGGGAAAATCAGCGCCTATGTGATCAGCGCCATCGCACCGCGGTAGGTCCGGAGAGCAGCGATGATCGATTTCTATTACTGGCCGACGCCGAATGGCTGGAAAATCTCCATCATGCTGGAGGAATGCGGCCTCGAATACCGCGTGGTCCCGGTCAATATCGGCAAGGGGGACCAGTTCAAGCCGGCGTTTCTGGAGATCAGCCCGAACAACCGGATGCCGGCGATCGTCGACCATGACGACCCGGATGGGCCGCTGAGCGTCTTCGAATCGGCCGCCATCCTCTTGCATCTGGCGGAGACGAGCGGCCGCTTCATGCCGGCCGGTCGGCGGGCCCGGAAGGAAGTGTTGGAATGGCTGTTCTGGCAGGTCGGCAATCTCGGGCCGATGGCCGGGCAGCTCAGCCATTTCGTCAACTATGCGCAGGGCGAGCACCCCTATTCGAAGACCCGCTATGCCAACGAGTACAACCGCTGTCTCGGCGTGTTGGAGCGGCGGCTGGAGGGGAGGGACTACATCGTCGGCGAGTATTCGATCGTCGACATGTGCTGCTGGCCATGGGTGCTGATCGCGAAGCCCTTGGGGCAGCCGCTCGACGAGTTCCCTAACGTCGCGCGCTGGCGCAAAGCGGTGATGGACCGGCCGGCGGTGCGCAAGGGGGTCGATCTCGGCAAGGAATGGCGCCGCGCCGCGCCGCCCTCCGACGCGGAGCGCCAGATCCTCTTCAACCAGACCGCCCGCGCCGTGCTCGACCGCTGAGCAGCACCACTCATTCCGTTCGTAGGGTGGGCTGAGCGCAAGCGAAGCCCACCGCACCCACCGCACGGCGATGGGCTTCGCGGCGCTCAGCCCATCCTGCGGTCTACCTCGAGCTACGCCCGCAGCCGCACCGACGGCAGCTCGGCCGGGATGCGCAGATTGCAGCCGGTCGCCGCCGTGACCTCCTCGACCGTGACGCCCGGCGCGATCTCCTTCAGCGTCATCCCGTCCGGCGTGACCGCGAACAGCCCGTAATTGGTGATGACGAGATCGACGACGCCCTTCGCCGTCACCGGGATGGCGCAGCGCTTGACCAGCCGCGGCGCGCCGCGCCTCGTGGTGTGCTCCATCGCGACGAAGACGTGCCTGGCGCAGGCGGCGAGGTCCATCGCGCCGCCGATGCCGCCGCCTTTTTGCCCGGCCATCTTCCAGTTGGCGAAATCGCCGTTCTCGGCGACCTCGTAGGCGCCCAGCACCGTCACGTCGATGCGGCCGCTGCGGATGAGGCCGAACGAATCCGCGTGATGGACGATCGCCGCCCCCGGCTTCAATGTCACGTGCTGGCCGCCGGCATTGACGAGGTGCAAATCCTCCCGGCCGGCGCCGGTCAAGGGGCCGTAGCCGATGACGCCGTTCTCGGCGTGGAAGATGATATCCTTGTCGCCGAAATCGTAATTCGAGCACAGCGTCGGGATGCCGATCCCGAGGTTGACGATCCACCCGTCCTCGAACTCCATCGCCAGCCGGTCGCACATCTGCTGGCGGGTCAATCCCTTCGCGCCGTCGCTCATCGCGCGCTCCTCTCGGCTTCCAGTTTCGCGACCTCGGCCGGGCGCATCGGCCACCAGCCATCGGGCGGCGGCGGGATCTTGACGAGGCGGTGGACGTAGATGCCAGGCAGATGCACGTCGTCGGGGTCGATGGCGCCGCGCGGCAGGATCTCCTCCTCGACCTCGACCACCGTGACGCGCGCCGCCATCGCCATTACCGGGTTGAAATTGCGCTGCGAGCGGCGGAAGCGCAGATTGCCGAATGCGTCGGCCTGCCAGGCGCGGATGAAGGCGTAGTCGAGCGGCAATGCCTCTTCGAGCAAATATTCGCGGCCGTTGAAGACGCGCGTCTCGCGCCCCTCGGCGAGTTCGGTGCCGACCGCGGCAGGCGTGTAGAAGGCCGGGATGCCGGCGCCGGCGGCGCGCATGCGTTCGGCCAAGGTGCCCTGCGGCACCAGTTCGGCCTCGATCAGCCCCTTATCGACATATTCGCTCAGCGCCAGCCGCTGCGACGCGCGTGTCGGCGCGGTGAACGAGCAGATCGCCTTGACCACCTGATCGTTGCGGATCAGCCATTCCATCGTCGGCGCGTCCTCGGGCATCGTCGCGCCGCCGCGCGTGCCGTTCGAAACGCAGGTCAGCCGCCTGGCGCCCTGCTCGGCGAGCGCCTGGTAGAGGTTGATCGGCATACCGACGACGGCGAACCCGCCGAACCCGATCACCGACCCGTCCGGGATGTCCCGCACCGCATCGGCGAAGCTGGCGAAGGTTTTCGATTTCGGCATTTCTTCTCCCGTTCCCAACCCCATTGTCATACCGGCGCAGGCCGGTATCCACAGCCAACAGCATGAGTCACTGACAAGTGGGTCCCGGC
>JBLMXS010000203.1:0-6483 GCA_050257895.1 Thiohalocapsa sp. | reverse complement strand
GTGGGCCTGATGCGCCTTCTCGCCGTTCAAATCGTCGAGACATGACGGCGGAGCGGAGGAAGTTGTGAGCATCATTTCGCGGATCATCGTCGGCACTGACGGGTCCGAGCCGGCCACCCGCGCCGTCGAGTGGGCGGCGGCCTTGGCCGCGCAGCTCGGCGCCGAGGTCGTCGCGGTCCACGTCTTTACGATCGACCCGGCAAAGTTGCCCGGCGGGTATGCGGTGCTCCCCGAGGCGGAGTGGAACCGCCTCAGGGAGAACAGCCGGAAGTTGCTGAACGGAGAGTGGTCTGAGCCACTGTCGCGAAGTGGCATTCCGTTCCGCACGGCCCTGGAAGCCGGCAGCCCGGCCGGCGCGCTGATCGAGGCGGCGCGGCGCGAGAATGCCGACCTGATCGTCGTCGGCAATCGCGGCCGCGGCGGGTTCCGGGAGCTGCTCGGGCACCACCTGACCCACTATTCCCCGGTGCCGGTCACTATCGTTCCGGCACAACAGGCGTGAGGGCCGCGGTTGCGCGGCCCTGTCGCGGAGGCGGGAGATCCGCGACAGGGCCGGTTGGACCAGCTACGGCCGCGCCATTCCCATCATGCGGCCGCCCCCCATGCCGCGGCCCATGCCCATGCCCGGGCCGTACATCAGCTGGTCGGCGGTTTTCTTCTGCGCGTCGCTGAGCGCCGCGTAGAGCGGATCGACCGCCGATTTCAGCTTGCGCACGGCGTCGAGCCGGGCCTGCAGCAACTTCTCGCGCGCTTCGAGCCGGGCGGGGAGCGAATTTGCCGGCGTCGCGCCCATCATCTGCGAGCGCATGGCGTACATCTCCTTGGCGTCGGCGCGCATCGCGTCGGCGACTGCGTCCCACAGCTTCTGCTGCGCGTCGGTGATGTGAAGCTCGGCCTTGAGGAAGGCGATCCGGCCTTCGACATGGCCGGCCATCGGCGACATCATCCCCATACCGCCCGTGCCCATTCCCATGCCGGGCCCCCCGGCACCGACCATGCCCATTCGCGGGCCCATCATTCCCATTCCCTGGCCGCCCATCATGCCCTGCATGTGCCCAGGGCCGCCCATCATGGACTGCGGTGTTGCTTGCGACTGGCTGGAAGAGCCGGCCGTCTGCCCGGGATGATGCTCCTCGTGTGTCTGGGCGAAGACCGGGACCGTCAGCATCGCCGTCGACAATGCCAGCGCCATCGTCATCATTCGGAAGGCCATCGCTGCATCCTTTGTTGCCGTGGTCTACGCTGGCGAACGATCGGGCGCCGCGGCGATCCCGTCATTGATCTCCATCAACACGGCCACTACAGCACGGCCGAACCAGCGTGATGATGAAAACGCCTGCCGCAAAGCGTGCATCATCTCGGTCACTCCGGCCCACCGTCGCCAGACCGCCAGATTCGCGGCTTGCAATTCCAATTCGAGGCTAAATCTCCCCGGAATCGCGCATTATCGAATTCTCTTCACGGCGGACCGCTTTCTCCATCTTGTCCAGCCTTCCACTGCAGGACGCGAGCAGCGTGGCCAAGCGCGGTGAGCTATCGGCGATTTGTTTGGTGCGGCGAATATTTTCTGTGCGAAATTGACGTACAATGCGCCGCAAAATGGTCAAAAGGTGTTGCTCCAGCATTTGCGCCGCGGTTCTGGGATCGGCAGCCGGTTTCTCCCTAACGCTCGCCAGGGTTCGGGAAACTTCTTGCCGATGTTGTCTCAGAAATGTTCGAACAGCGCGTTCGAGTAATCGGTAATGGTCGACTTCATGCCCGAGCAGCGCGGCTCCGATGCAGGGATCAGCAGCCGCTTCAGTAGCTATCCAGACCTCCCGCTGGGCAATCCCTAAAGAGATAAGAAGCGACGTCGGCACATCGCAGAAGCCCTTGCCCGCATCGCTGACAATTCGATGCTGCAAGCCGACGCGAATATCGAGTGACTCCGCGATCAGTACGAGTGCGTGCGTCGGCGGATAATCATCCGAGTTGATGGCGAGATGCATCAGTTCGTCAGGTGTCACTCGGTGTTCGATGACCTTATCGGCTGCCAAAGGAAGCAGTTTGACCGCCGAGTTGACGAAAATGGCACAAGTCTGCGCAATACCCACTTGAGGGTAGATGGCGATTGCGGCGAAGAAGGCGCCGCCGATAACCCATAAACGTGAGTTCAATCTGATCATCCTGCGGTCTCCCGAACCTGTAGTACCGTTGGCCGGGGTCCAAGATTTGTTGTCGGACCACTCGGCCGGATCACCTTGTGGGGGCGCCCTCCGGCCGGTGCTCGTGGCCTGACGGGCCGTGCTCGTGGCCGGCAGCGCCATATTCATGACCCTCGTGGCCGCGTTCGTGAGCGGCGGGATCGGGTTGCTGGCCGCCCTGCGCGTCGTGGTGATGATGCCCCTTGCCCATCGCGGCGAACTGCTGCGGCGACAGCGCGTGCAGTTTGCGCAGGAAGGCGACGATCGCCCACAGCTCGTCGTCCGAGTGCGTCGGTCCCCAGGCGGGCATGGCGGTCCATTTGATGCCGTGCTTGGCGACCCAGAACAGCTCGCGCGGCGTCCTCTCCTGGCCCGACTTTGCGAGATCGGGCGCCTGCGGCTGCAGGCCCTGCGCCAGTTCGGAGCGCTCGACTCCCGGCCCACCATGGCAGACCTGGCAGTTCTCGTGATAATGCCCGGCCCCGGCCTCGACCATCTGCGCGTTGTCGAGGGGCGGCGGCTGAGGCACCGAGGCAGCATACCGGCTCACCGAATGCCGCATCGTCGTACTAAGAATCCAGGCGAAGACCGGGTTTTCCGGAGCCGACGCCGCGATCTGATAAGTGCCGGAGTAGATGAACGCGGTCCCGCCGGCGATGATCAGCAGCACGACGAGGATGATCGTCAGGATGATCGTTCTCATTCGGCAACCTCCCGGGAGTGTATCGGGCGAATATCGGATAACGGCTCAGGGCGCCGACTCAGGCCGTCCGCTGTTCATCAGAACCAGCTCCTGACGCCAAAGACAAACCGCACCCCGCTCGTGCTCTCACCGGCCCGGCGGGCGAAGGAGGCCGTCTGGCCGAATTTTCCTTCATAGGCGACGCCGATATAGGGCGCGAACTTGCGGGTGAACTCGTAGCGCAGCCGCAGGCCGGTATCGATGTCCGACAAGCCGGCGCCGACGAGGCGCGCCGGATCTGATTTGCTGTAGAGGTTGATCTCGACTTCTGGCTGCAGGATTAGCCGCTGCGTGATCAGCAGTTCGTAAGAACCTTCCAGCCGCGCGGCGAAGTGTCCCTGGTCGCTTGCGTAGACGGCCGCGTCGACCTGGAAGAACAGCGGCGCGAGCCCGTGCACGCCGAAGGCGGCCCAGTTGCGGTTGCGCCGTGAATCGATGTCGCTGCGCAGTCCGCCCTGCAGGTCGAAATAGGTCGAGACGGCGCGGGAATAGAGGAACTCGTGGCGGCCGTCGTCGATCTTCCCGTCGGCGCGGCGGAACCCCTCGGTTTTGACCCAGAACTTGTCGTAATCGCTGCCGATCCAGCCCTCTCCCGACCAGCGCAGATCCGGGACGCGGCCGTCGGTGCGGCCCTCGAACTGGTCGAGGAGGCCGTGCACGATGATCGCTCGGTCGGCCACGGGCTGGCCGAGATCGGCCGCCGCCGGGGGGCTGGGTTGCACTGGAGCGGTGGAGACTTGCGCCGCCGCCACGGTTGTCATGCCGCCGAGAACGCCGGCGGTGCAGAGGAGCGTACGGATCGCGCTCATAGCACCCGCACCTCCCGGAACATGCCGGATTCCATGTGGTAGAGCAGGTGGCAGTGAAAAGCCCAGCGGCCGGGTTCGTCGGCATTGACGAGGAAGTTCAGCTTCTCGCCGGGTTTGACATTAATCGTGTGTTTGTAGGGGCGGTATTCGCCGTGCCCGTTTTCGAGCTCGCTCCACAACCCGTGCAGGTGCATCGGGTGCTCCATCATCGTGTCGTTGATCAGCGTGAAGCGCACCCGTTCGCCGCGCCTCAGCATGATCGGCCCAGCCTCGGAGTATTTCTTGCCGTCGAAGCCCCACATGAATCGTTCCATGTTGCCCGTCAGATGCAGCACGATCTCGCGGCCCGGCGGCCGCGGATCGATGCCCGGGCGCGTCGCGCGCAGGTCGGTGTAACGCAGCACCCGCCGCCCCGGCGGAAAGCCCTCGCCCGCCCGGTCGAGCCGCTCGGTCGGCATCATCGCGACATTATCGACCCCGACCTGGCCTTCGAGCGCGGAGGGCGTGCCTGTCACCGCCATCCCGGCCATCGGGGCGTGATTGGCCGGCGTGCTGCCCGTCGCGCCGTGGGTCATGCCGGGCATCGGGCCGTGGTCCATCTGCTGCATCCCGCCAGTCGCAGCATGTCCCATAGCGGCGTGATCCATCTGCATCCCGCCCATCCCATGCTCCATGCCCATGTCCTGCATCGTGCGCAGCGGCCGCGGGTCCATCGGCGGGATCGGCGCGCTCATCCCCGCCTGCGGGGCCAGCGTGCCGCTTGCGTAGCCGGTGCGGTCTTCAGCCTGCGCGAAGATCGTGTAGGCGCGCATTTCGGTCGGCTGCACGATCACGTCGTAGGTCTCGGCAACGCTGATGCGGAACTCGTCGACCGTGACCGGTTCGACATCGTTGCCGTCGGCCTGGATCACGGTCATCGGTAGATCGGGGATGCGGACATCGAAGATGCTCATCGCCGAGCCGTTGATAAAGCGCAGCCGCACCCTCTCGCCGGGGCGGAACAGCGCCGTCCAATTCGCGGCCGGCGGCTGCCCGTTCACCAGATAGGTGTAGGTCGCGCCCGATACGTCGAGGATGTCTGTCGGGCTCATCCGCATCTGGCCCCACATGAGCCGATCGGAGATGGTCGCGGCGAGGCCCTGGCGGTTCGCGTCGTTGATGAAGGTTGCCAGCGTCCGTTGGCGGAAGTTGTAGTAGTCGCTCTGGAATTTGAGATTGCTGACGAGTCTCGGGGCTTTCATCGCTCCAGTCCGACAGCATCACGACATAGTCGCGGTCGAACCGATGCGCGTAGCCGCCGTGGGGCTCGATCACCAGCGGCCCGTAGGCCCCGGTCTGCTCCTGGCCGCCGGAGTGGCTGTGGTACCAGGCGGTGCCGCTCTGGCGTACCGGAAAGCGGTAGACGAAGGTTTCGCCCGGCGCGATCCCGCGGAAGCTCAAACCGGGCACGCCGTCCATCGGCGAGGGGACCCGAATGGAGTGCCAATGTATCGAGGTCGGTTCGGCGAGCCGGTTGGTGACGGCGAGGGTCACCGTGTCGCCCTCGCGCCAGCGCAGGATCGGCCCCGGGACCTGGCCGTTGATCGCGGTTGCGGTGCGCGGCCGGCCGGTGATGTTGACCGCCAGCGGCGCGATTTCGAGACGAAACTCGGTCCCGCTCAGGACTGCCTGGGGACCGACGGCGAAAGCGGTGCGCGGCGCTGCGGCCGAGAGGCCGGCCGTGGCGGCGAGACCCTGCACAAACCGACGGCGGGTCATCGGATCAAGAGGGAGTGGAGACATCAATGTGCTCCGCGCCCGGCCGGTAAGCCGTTATGCGAACTGTGGCCCATCCCCGGCATTGCGGGCGCGGGAGCGCTCATCTCGAGATGGACGCGGCTCGCTTTGCGAGCGACGGGGCGAGCCTTCAGAGCCCCCTCGCCCTCGCCGGCCATGCCCGCCACCTGCGGAATGCGGGCCGAGCTGCCGAGATCGACACCGAGGGCGGCCGTCGCGGCCGGCGCCGTCGCAGCGGCGAGCATGAGGGATAACCTGCCGGCCTGCATCGGCCGGAACCGTATGGGGTTCATCAAATCTCTCCTCGGGAGATTGGCACAGCTCAGCGGCGCCGGAAGCCGCGCCCTTGCTGAAGTGACGGGGTCGAGTATCGCCGACGCGTGCAGGCGCACGGCGGCGGCCGCGCCGGATGGGCGCGGTCAGCTCAGCGCGCCGGGCCTGGGAGGAGGCGGATCGGGCAGCAGGCTGCGGCCGGGCCGGAAGGAGGCGGACGCTGCAAAGCGGATCGCCTCGACCGGAAAACGCACGTCGATGGCCCCGAGCGGGGGCGACAGGTTCATTGACGAGACGCAGCCGAGGCAGTCGCAGCAACGGGCGCAACCGGCGCGCTTTGCTGCGCTGTCTGCGGAGGATTCGTGCGGCTGTGCGGCGGCTCCGGCGCAGTCATGATCCGAAGCGATGACGGGATGCGCTTCGAGGTGCGCGTTGTTGCCGCCGATCAGCGCCAGCGCGAGAAGCACGACGAAAACCCGTACCCACCAGCCTCGCATGATCCCGACCGGGTGCCGCAATACGCTTCGCATACCACAGCGATCCGTCGGGCGCGAGGACATCGCCGCAGCTAATTGCAGCGGCGGCCTGTACGATGAATCCTTCAGCCGCATGGAATACGCACCGATACCGATGCGTTTTCCCGGGCAGATTGGTGGGCGTTTCCAGTAGGGAGGGCCGTGATGGTGAGCAACCGTTGCAG
>JBLMXS010000202.1:0-9531 GCA_050257895.1 Thiohalocapsa sp. | reverse complement strand
GCCCGGCAGATCAGCGAATTTGGCGGCATTTTCGGCGCCGGTGACGACATGGCGGGCGCGGCCGCGGGCGAAGCGGTCGACGAGGTCATCGCGGGTCAAGAGCGTCGTCGCCGGGATGATGACGGCGCCGAGCTTCATCGCCGCCAGCATCGTTTCCCACAACGGCACGACATTGCCGAGCATCAAGAGGACCCGGTCGCCCCGCCTCACGCCGAGCCGGCGCAGGTGATTGGCGACCCGGCTCGAGCGCTCGGCGATCTCCCCAAAGGTCAATTTGTGCTCGGCGCCGCCCTCGTTGACGATCCACAAGGCGGGGCGATCCTTGCCCTGCTGTTGCAGCTCCGTGGCCATCGGGTCGAAATAGTCGAGGGCCCAGTTGAAGCGGTCGAGCGCTGGCCAGCGGAAGTCGCGGTAGGCGGTGTCGTAATCGCTGCGGTGGGCGAACAGGAAATCCCGGGCGGCAAGAAATGCGGCGGCCGACATAGGCGCTCCTTTCTTGTCATCCCGGCGCAGGCCGGGATCCATTCGTCAACCGACGAGCATCGGACAAGTGGGTCCCGGCCTGCGCCGGGACGACAACCTAAATTACCGGTGTGCGGCGTTGTATTTGGCGAGGGCGTCGAGGCCGGGGCAGAGGTCGGCTTCGCCGAGCGCGTTGAGCGGCGTCTCGACGGTATCCATGAAATGGTGCAGGTCGCCGTGATCGGCCTCGACGAACAGCAGGCCGGTGACGATCTCGCCCTGGGCGTGGCGCTGCTGCAGGTAGGTCAGGGCCGAGATGCGCTCGGTCGGGTCGTAATCGAGCGCCAGCTTGCGCAGCAGGAGGCGGCTGCCGTCGTGCTGCACCACGGTCTCGAGCGTGCCGGGAGCGTAGTCGGCGGTGATCGCCTCGCGCTCGACCATGAAATCGAGCTGGTTGACCATCTCGTTGTGGGCCCGCACGTAATCGAAGCTCTTGGTCGATTCGGGGTTGTTGTTGAAGGCGACGCAGGGCGAGATGACGTCGATGAAGGCGGCGCCCTTGTGCTCGATCGCCGCCTTGATCAGCGGCACCAGCTGCGCCTTGTCGCCCGAAAAGCTGCGCGCTACGAACGAGGCGCCGAGCTGCAGCGCCAGCGCCACCAGATCGATCGCCGCATCGGTGTTGACGGCGCCGCGCCGCGCCTTCGAGCCCTTGTCGGCGGTCGCCGAGAACTGTCCCTTGGTCAGCCCGTAGACGCCGTTATTCTCGACGATATAGACCATGTCGACGCCGCGGCGGATGCAGTGCGCGAATTGGCCGAGGCCGATCGAAGCCGAGTCGCCGTCGCCCGAGACGCCGAGATAGATGAGGTCGCGGTTCGCGAGGTTGGCGCCGGTCAGGACCGACGGCATACGGCCGTGCACGCTATTGAAACCGTGCGACTGGCCCAAGAAATACGTCGGCGTCTTCGACGAGCAGCCGATCCCGGACAATTTGGCGATGCGGTGCGGCGGCAGGCTCAATTCGAAGCAGGCTTGGATGATCGCGCCGCTGATCGAATCGTGCCCGCAGCCGGCGCACAGCGTCGAGATCGAGCCCTCGTAGTCGCGGTGCGTGTAGCCGAGCGCATTGGTCGGCAGCTTCGGGTGGTGCAGCTTCGGCTTGGCGATATAGGTCATCGGGACCTCAGTACGAAAATTTCACCACAAAGACAGTGAGACGCGAGACGGCGAGCTTAGATCAGCTCCTCAATCAGATTTCCAGCATCGTCAAACCATTGATATTCCGAGGGGGAGCCATGAATATATACCCCGGACTCTTTCAGATTTCCGTTATCCCAATAGCTCTTGTACAACCCGTGCAATTCATCGTCTACATAGTAACTGAATACCAACATCATTCCGTCGTCGTACCAGAGGCAACATTTGCCGTTCAATTTTCCATGCACGTAATGCGCTTCCGCGATCAGCGTTCCCGCTGCCGACCAGATCCGCCTGCGCCCGTGCAGCTCCCCATCCACCCGATCAGCTTCTTCGATCAGGTTCCCGTCATCGTCATGGCGTCGGTCTATTCCTGTGACAGAGGGCTGAGGCATCCTCTCACCCCCTCACTGGTGAAATCTGTTCAAGGCAATGCCTTGCGCAGCGGCGCCAGGGTGACGACGGCGAGCATGTCGGCGACCGCCTTGACGATAAAGCGGGCGGTGATCGGCGTCCCGTCGTAATGCAGGATCGGCACGAGGCGGGACGGATCGATTTCCAGCTCGGTCGTCAATAGCGTGCGCATCTGCTTGTCGCGGTTCTGCTCGACGACAAAGACGCGCTCGTGATTGCTGATGAAATCGACGACGTCGTCGTGGAACGGGAAGGCTCGGATGCGCAACGTGTCGAGATGGATGCCGCGCGCTTCCAGGGCCTCCAGCGCCTCCTCCATCGCGAGCGCGGACGAGCCGAAATAGATCGCGCCGAACTTCGTCGCCTCCTTGGCCTCGCGCTTGACCGGCCGCGGCACGAGGCGCTTGGCGGTCTCAAACTTGCGCAACAGGCGCTGCATGTTGTCGAGGTAGTCGCGACCTTCCTCGCTGTAGCGGGCGTAGCGGTCCTTGGTCGTGCCACGGGTGAAAAAAGCGCCGCGCGTCGGGTGGGTGCCGGGCAATGTACGGTAGGGGATTCCGTCGCCGTCGACGTCGAGGTAGCGGCCGAATTCCTTGCCGGCTTCCAGCTCCTCGGCGGTCATCACCTTGCCGCGGTCGAACTTGCGGGCCGGGTCCCATTGGAGTGGCGGCACCAGCCAGTCATTCATGCCGATGTCGAGATCCATCATCACGAAAACCGGCGTCTGCAGCCGGTCGGCGAGGTCGAGCGCGTCGGCGGCGAACGTGAAGCTTTCGTTGGGGTCCTGCGGGAACAGGAGGATGTGCTTGGTGTCGCCGTGCGAGGCGTAGGCGGCCGAGAGGATGTCGGCCTGCTGGGTGCGGGTCGGCATGCCGGTCGACGGGCTGCCGCGCTGGATGTCGAAGATGACGGCCGGAATCTCGGCGAAATAGGCCAGCCCGATGAATTCCTGCATCAGCGAGATGCCGGGGCCGGAGGTGGCGGTGAAGGCGCGCGCGCCGTTCCACGCGGCGCCGATCACCATGCCGATCGAAGCGAGCTCGTCCTCGGCCTGGATGATCGCGTAGCGCTTCTGCTTCGTCTCGGGGTCGCGCCGCAGGCGGTGACAATGCGCCGCGAACGCCTCGGCGAGGGAGGAGGACGGCGTGATCGGATACCACGCGCAGACACTTGCGCCGCCATAGACCGCGCCGAGAGCGGCGGCGTCGTTGCCGCTGACGAAGATGCGGTCGCCGACCTTCTGGCGCTTTTCGAGCCGGATGCCGAGCGGGCAGTCGAGTTCGGCTTGCGCCCAGTCGCGACCAAGATGCAAGGCATGCAGGTTTGGCTTGATCAGCGCATCCTTGCCGCGGAACTGCTCGCCGATCAGCTGCTCGATCGATGGCACGTCCATGTCCAAGAGCGCCGACAGCACGCCGAGATAGATGATGTTCTTGAACAGCTGGCGCTGCCGCATGTCGTCGTAGGTGCGGTTGCAGATCGCCGTCAGGGGCGCACCGATGATGTTGATATCGTCGCGAAAGCGCGATTCCGGCAGCGGCCGCGTCGAATCGTAGAAGAGATAGCCGCCCGGCTCGATCTCGGCGATGTCCTGGTCCCAGGTCTGCGGGTTCATCGCCACCATCATGTCGACGCCGCCGCGCCGCCCGAGATGGCCAGCTTCGCTGATCCGCACCTCGAACCAGGTCGGCAGGCCCTGGATGTTGGAGGGGAAGATGTTGCGCGAGCTGGCCGGGATGCCCATGCGCAGCACCGCCTTGGCGAACAGCGCATTGGCGCTCGCCGAGCCGGAGCCGTTGACATTGGCGAATTTGACGACGAAGTCGTTGACGGCGGTGATTGCGGGAAGCTCGAATTTGGTGTCTGACGCCATCGACTAAGCGCTCTTTCTAAGAATCGTCATGCCCGGACTTGATCCGGGCATCCACGGCAGCGAGCAACGTCGCTGCCCGTGCGCGTGGATGGCCGGGTCAAGCCCGGCCATGACTGAAATGGGGCGGGCAGCCGGCGTCATCGCTGCGCGCGGCAGGCGGCGCCGGCCTGAGTCACGTCGAGGAGGAACTTGCTCATGTCCCAGGCGCCGGTGGGGCAGCGCTCCGCGCACAGGCCGCAATGCAGGCAGACATCCTCGTCCTTGACCATGACGCGCCCGGTCTTCAGCGAGTTGCCGATATACAGGTCCTGGGTCAGGTTAGCCGCCGGCGCGCTGAGCCGGGTGCGCAATTCCGCTTCCTCGCCGTTCTCGGTGAAGGTGATGCAGTCCATCGGGCAGATGTCGACGCAAGCGTCGCACTCGATGCAGAGCTTCCCGGTGAACACGGTCTGGATGTCGCAATTGAGGCAGCGCTCGGCCTCGGCATAGGCCAGCTGGTCGTCGTAGCCGAGCTCGACCTCGGTCCGGATGTCGTGCAGCGCGACCTTAAGATCGCGCAACGGCACCCGGTAGCGCGAGTCGTTCGAGATGTCGTTGTCGTAGCTCCACTCGTGGATGCCCATCTTCTGGCTGACCAGCGTCACCCCCGGCGCCGGCCGCTCGCCGACATCCTCGCCGTGGCAGAATTTGTCGATCGAGATCGCCGCGTCGTGGCCGTGCGCCACCGCCCAGATGATGTTCTTCGGGCCGAACGCCGCGTCGCCGCCGAAAAACACATTGGGCAAGTTCGACTGCATCGTCTTCGGGTCGACCTTCGGCATGTCCCAGCGGTCGAATTCGATACCGACGTCGCGCTCGATCCACGGGAAGGAATTTTCCTGGCCGATCGCCACCAAGACGTCGTCGCATGGGATGTGGGTGTGCGGCTCGCCGGTCGGCACCAAGCTGCGGCGGCCTTTGTCGTCGTACTTGGCCTCGACCTTCTCGAACAGCACGCCGGTCAGCTTGCCGTTCTCGTGGGTGAATTCGACCGGCACGAGGAAGTTGAGGATCGGGATGCCCTCGTGCATCGCGTCCTCCTTCTCCCAAGCGCTGGCCTTCATCTCCTCAAAGCCGGAACGGACGACGACGGTGACCTCCTCGCCGCCCAGCCGGCGCGACGAGCGGCAGCAATCCATCGCCGTATTGCCGCCGCCCAGCACGACGACGCGGCGGCCGATCTTGTTGATATGGCCGAACGAGACCGACGACAGCCAGTCGATGCCGATATGAATGTGCTCGGCGGCCTCCTGGCGGCCCGGGATGTCGAGCTCGCGGCCGCGCGGCGCGCCGGAGCCGACGAATACCGCATCCCAGCCTTCGGCCAAGAGCTCGCGCAGACTGGAGATGTAATGCCCGAAGCGCGTCTCGACCCCAAGCTCGACGATGCGGTCGACCTCCTCGTCGGTCACCGCCTCGGGCAGCCGGAAGCGCGGGATCTGGGTGCGCATCATGCCGCCGCCCTTGGCGTCGCCGTCGAACAGCACGCAATGATAGCCGAGCGGCACCAGGTCGCGCGCCACGGTCAAGGACGCCGGCCCGGCGCCGACCAGCGCGATGCGCTTGCCGTTCTTCTGCTGCGGCACCTGCGGCAGAAAGCGGGAGATGTCGCCCTTGTTGTCGGCGGCGACGCGCTTCAGGCGGCAGATCGCCACCGGCTCCGCTTCGACGCGGCCGCGGCGGCAGGCCGGCTCGCACGGGCGGTCGCAGGTGCGGCCGAGAATGCCGGGGAAGACGTTGGATTGCCAGTTGATCGCCCAGGCCTCGCCGAACCGCTTGGCGGCGATCAGGCGGATGTACTCGGGCACCGGCGTATGCGCCGGACAGGCCCATTGGCAATCGACAACCTTATGAAAATAGTCGGGATTGGTGATGTCGGTAGGCTGCAATACGCTTCTCCTGCCGGGCGGCCGATTTCCGTTCCCCGGGCCCCGTTTACGGACCTTCGGGGGCGGCGGCTGGCGCGCCCCGACCCGGCCGCGCTTATACGCCCACTCGCGGCAGGCGTCATCCCTCGCGGTTACCGGACGCTGCAAATCAGGGATGCAGCTGCGACAGCTTGCCCCATCGGCCCGCTCTCCGCAACCTCAAGGCAGCGTCGCACGCGACCTACGCCGCGTAGCGTAAATCTTTGTCATTCCGGGGCGCAGCGAAGGCTGCGAACCCGGAACCTATGAACACAGTCCTCTGGAATTTGGATTCCGGTTCGCCGCCCCGCCGCGCCCCGGAATGACGGGATTCTTGTGCAAGGCCCCTAGGCCGCCAGGTAGCCGCCGTCGACGTAGAGCTCGGCGCCGGTGATGTATGAGGCTTCGTCCGAGGCGAGGAACAGCACGGCGTTCGCCACCTCCTCGACGCGCCCGGCGCGGCCGAGCGGCACCGCGCTCTCGATCCATTTGGCGCGCAAGGCCGGATCGGCGGTGCGGCCGGAGGTGCGCATCGGCGGCATCAGCCCCGGATGCACCGAATTGACTCGGATGTTGTCGCGGCCGTGCTGGACCGCGGCCGCCTTGGTCAAGGTCCGGACCGCCCCCTTCGAGGCGTTGTAGGCGACATGGATGCCACGCTGGCCGGTGACGCCGGAGATCGAGGAGATATTGACGATCGCGCCGCCGCCGGCCTTCTGCATCTCGGGAATCGCGTATTTCATGCCGAGAAACGTGCCGGTGGCATTGACCGCCATGATCCGGTCCCAGGCGGCGGCGTCGAACAGATCCTCGACCGCGCTGCCGCTGATCCCGGCGTCGTTGACGAGGATGTCGAGGCGCCCGTAGGCGGCGAGCGCCGCGGCGATGGCCGCCTGCCATTCGGCCTCGCTCGTCACGTCGAGCCTGCAGAAGACGGCGGAGCCGTTAGCGCGCGTGATGTCCTCGACAATTTTAGCGCCGTCCTCGGCCAGCATGTCGGCAACGACCACCCTGGCGCCTTCGCGCGCAAAGATCCGCGCCATGCTGGCGCCCATCCCCGAAGCGCCGCCGGTAATCAGCGCCACCTTGTTTTCGAGCCGCATAGATCCCTCCTATATTACCGTGGGCGGTCCCAGACTCAATTCACCCCGACGGCGGCGCCGAGGGTGTCGCCGATGCCCTCGTGGATCACCAGGTCGGCGAGCCTGTCGAGGCCGGTCGGCTCGCGGTTGACGATCGCCAGCGCGGCGCCGTTGCACTTCGCCAGCTCGGGGAAGCCGGCCGCCGGATAGACCACCAGCGAGGAGCCGAGCACGATGAACAGGTCGGCCGCCAAGGTCTCGATCTCGGCCCGCCGCATCGCCTCCTGCGGCATCGCCTGGCCGAACGAGACCGTCGCGGTCTTGACGAGGCCTTTGCAGCGCACGCAGCGCGGTGCCGTCCCGTCCTGCTCGAACGCCGCGCGGATCTCGGCCAGCTCGTGCCTGGTGCTGCAATCGAGGCACGTGGCGTAGGTCGTGTTGCCGTGCAGCTCGATGACCTTCTCGGGCGGGATGCCGGAAGCCTGGTGCAGACCATCGATGTTCTGGGTGATGACGGCGCCGACCTTGCCGCGCCGCACCAGCGCGTCGACGGCGCGGTGGCCGCGGTTCGGCGCGGCGGCGGCGAACGTCTCCTCCATCGCGAAGCGGCGCCGCCAGGTCTCGCGACGCGCCGCCTCGGAGGCGAGGAAATCGTCGAAATAGATCGGCGCCATCTGCGTCCAGATGCCGCCCGGGCTGCGGAAATCCGGGATCCCCGACTCGGTGCTGATGCCGGCGCCGGTGAACACGACGGCCTGCGTCGCCGCGGCGATGAGCCTGGCGAGCGTGGCGGCTTCGCTTTCGCTTGTCATGCCGAAAGTGTCGCAAAACCGATGCACCCAGCCAAGCAGTAAGCTTTATGTCCCCGCGCAGGCGGGGACCCATCGATCCCCTACCGAAGCGGTCCCCGAAATGGGTCCCGGGCTTCGCCGGGACCCGAGTTGCGGCTATGCTGCGCTCAAGAACGCAAGGAGAGGCCGATGGCGATGAAGGCGCGCAGCCTGCCGGCGCTGGGACCGCAGGGGTTTGTCAACGTCGCGTATTGGGAGTGGGAGGGGCCGCCGGGGGCACCGACAGTGCTGTGCGTGCACGGGCTGACGCGCAACGGCCGCGATTTCGATTTCCTCGCCGAGGCGCTGTCGCCGCGCTTCCGCGTCGTCTGCCCGGACATGCCGGGGCGCGGCCGCAGCGACTGGCTCGACGACGCCAAGGACTACAGCTTCCCCTATTACCTGTCGGTGCTGGCCGCGCTCTACGCAAGACTCGACGTGCCGTCGGTGCATTGGGTCGGCACCTCGATGGGCGGCCTCATCGGCATGCTGTTCGCGTCATTGCCGAAATCGCCGGTGCGCCGGCTCGTCCTCAACGATATCGGGCCGGTCCTGCCGCAGGCGGGATTGCAGAGGATCGGCGCCTATGTCGGCCGCGACCCCGGCTTCTCCAACCGCCAGGAGCTGGAGGCTTATCTGCGCGACGTGCACGCCGCGTTCGGGCCGCTGAGCGAGGCGCAATGGCGGCACCTTGTCGCCCATGCCGGGCGCACCCGCGACGACGGCAAGCTCGGGCTCGCCTACGATCCGAAGATCGGCGCCGCGTTCCGCGCCCGGGAGGCTGAGGGGACGTCATTGCAGGAGGTCGATTTCTGGCAGTTTTACGACCGCATCCGCTGCCCGACGCTGGTCCTGCGCGGCGCCCAATCCGACATCCTGACCGCGGAAGACGCCGCCCGCATGCGCGAGCGCGGCCCCAAGGCCGAACTCGTCGAATTCGCCGGCCTCGGGCATGCTCCCGCCTTGATGGCGGAGGACCAGATCAAGGCGGTCAACGACTTCCTGCTGGCCGGCTGAGGGGGCGGCGACGACGCAGACCGCCTATCTCGCGCCGGAGGGCTTTGTCGCCGAGCTGAAGCACGAGCTCGGCTCGCCCGAACGCGAGCATGGCCGGCTGTTGCGGATGGCGGGCCCGCCGCGTCCGGCCGCCTGGGCGCAGAATGTGTGGCTCGATCCGGTCGAGATGCCGAATGCCTCGATCGCCGACGCCGCCCGCAAATTGCGCGCGATCCAGCGCAACTGGGCGCCTTACGCGCCGCTGCTGCACCGCCGCGCCATGCTGATCCAGGCGCGCCTGCCGGTCGTCTCGGCGAAGCCGCTCGAATTCGGGATGCCGGCGCCGGCCGCGCCGCTCGGCTCTTGGACCCTGCTCGATGCCGCGACCCTGCTCGCGGCGCCGCACTGCACCAGCCCCTTCCCCAATGGCGAAGTCCATTTCATCGAGGACCGCAGCGGGCCGCCAAGCCGCGCCTACCTCAAGCTGTGGGAAGCGCTGACATTGATCGGGCAATCTCCATTGCCGGGCGAAATCTGCCTCGACCTCGGCAGCAGCCCCGGCGGCTGGAGCTGGGTCTTGGCACAGCTCGGGGCGCAGGTCGTCAGCGTCGACAAGGCTCCGCTGGCGCCGGCGGTCGCCCGCTTGCCGAATGTCGTCTACCGCGCCGAGAGCGCGTTCGCGCTCGACCCGGCCGCGATCGGCCCGGTCGACTGGCTGTTCAGCGACG
>JBLMXS010000201.1:0-3940 GCA_050257895.1 Thiohalocapsa sp. | reverse complement strand
GCGCCGCCTACAAAATCGTCAAGGCGGCGGCGCCGGGAGTCGGCCAGGGCATCGATTACATCGTCATCAGCGGCCGCCAGCGCCTGCGCGTCGCGCGCAGCCTCCTCGAGGCGCTCGAGGTGTTCCGCACAAAGCTGGCACTGGTGCCGACCGCCGCCGGGTAGGACGCTCAATCGTTTCGGACCGCGGGCCTCTGGCCCGCATGCTCAGGCGGCGCCGAGGAATTCGAGGGCGGCGGCGACGCCGCCGGCGCGGTGCGGAATGCCGGCGCGGTGCAGGCCCATCTCGACGCCGCACAGCGTGCCGCACAGCATCAAATCGTTGAAATGGCCGAGATGCCCGATGCGGAAGATCTTGCCCTTGCACTTGCCGAGGCCGGTGCCGAGCGACAGGTCGAACCCGTCGAGGATGATGTCGCGCACCCGGTCGGCATCGTAGCCCTCCGGCACGACGACGGCAGTCAGCGAGCTCGAATACTCGCGCGGGTCGGCGCACAGCACCTCGAGCCCCCAGCCGTTGACGGCGCGGCGCGTCGCCTCGGCATGCCGGTCGTGGCGGGCAAACACCGCCGGCAGCCCCTCCTCGTCGAGCAGCATCTTGAGCGCCTCGCGCAGCCCGAACAGGAGGTTGGTCGCCGGCGTATAGGGGAAGAAACCGGTGCGGTCGGTCTCCGCCATCGCCTGCCAGTCCCAATAGGAGCGCGTCAGCTTGGCGGTTTTCGCGGCGGCCAGCGCCTTTTCGGAAATCGCGTTGAAGCCGAGCCCCGGTGGCAGCATCAGCCCCTTCTGCGAGCCGCCGACTGTGACGTCGACCCGCCATTCGTCGTGGCGGTAATCAATGGAGGCGAGCGAGGAGATCGTGTCGACCATGAACAGCGCCGGGTGCCGCGCCTGGTCGATCGCCGCGCGCACCGCCGGGATGCGGCTGGTGACGCCGGTCGAGGTCTCGTTGTGGACGACGCAGACCGCCTTGATCTGGTGCTCGCGATCGGCGTTGAGCCGCTCGGCGAGCCGATCCGGATCGACGCCGTGCCGCCAGTCGCCCAGGAGGAACTCGATGTCGAGCCCGAGGCGCGCCGCCATCTGACGCCACAGCGTCGCGAAGTGACCTGTCTCGACCATCAGCACCCGGTCGCCGGGCGACAGCGTGTTGACGAGCGTCGCCTCCCACGCTCCGGTGCCCGAGGAGGGATAGATGACGACGGTGCCCTCGGTCTGGAACACCCGCCGCATGCCCGCGACGACCGCCTTGCCGAGGTCGGCGAACTCGGAACTGCGATGATCGATCGTCGGGAAGGCGATCGCGTGCAGCACCCGGTCGGGCACATTGGTCGGGCCGGGGATCTGCAGAAAATGGCGGCCGGTGTGGCCATAGGGCTGATTTCGCATGCGCTTCGCTCCATCGCGACCGGCGCAATCTGCCGGTAAACGGCGACGACGACAAGGTGGCGGCCATCCCGAGGCTGCGACAAACGGGCACCGGCGGCGGCGCCGCGTGTTTACCTTGGCAGATGCCGCTCGCGGCCGGCCAGCATGAAGGCCGGCCGCGGCCGGCATGTCCCAATCGGGAGGTTTGCAATGCGAGTACGTCACGCCGCCCTTCCGCTGCTGTTCGGGTTCCTTCTCGCTGCGGGCCCTGCGCTGGCGGACAGCGTCGCGGTCACCTCGGGTTCCGGCGGCAGCGCCACGGTCACCAGCAACGGCAAGCCCTGCCGGGTCGTCACCGAGCACGGCGGCTCGGGCTCGTCGACCAATTCGACCTCGATCACCACCGGCGCCGGCGGGGTCAGCGGCTCGACCACGGTATCGCCGGGCAGCAACGGCACATCGGTTACGGTTGGCAGCGGCTCGGGATCGGATTGCGTCATCCATCGCCGCAAGTAGAGGTCGCGTTCGACAGCCAAAAAATCCCCTGCCCGGCAACGGGTAGGGGAGGGAGGCCGGCAGAGCCGACCTCCCTCCGCCGCAGGAAGCTGGTCGATGCTACGGGAAGACGATCTCGACGCGGCGGTTCTGCGGCTCGCGAACGCCATCGGCGGTCGGCACCCGGTTGTCGTTCTCGCCGCGCCCGCTGACCATCATGTCGCCGCGGGCGACGCCTAGCCGCTCCATCGCGCTTGCGACCGCGTTTGCGCGGCGCTCCGACAGGCGCTGGTTGTAACCCGGTGAGCCGGAGCGGTCGGCATAGCCGGTCACCTGGATCTGCACGCGACCACCCGCCCGGTAGGCCTCGGCGGCTTGCTGGATGACCCGCATGCCCTCCGAGGTGATCGTGGCGCGGTCCCAATCGAAGAACACGAGGAAGACCTTGCGCTCAACCACCGGCGGCGCTGGCGGCGCCGGCGGCGCCACGACCGGCGGCGGCGGCGGTGGCCCGAAGCGGTAGACGAGGCTCGCCAGCAGCGTATGCGTCTCGTAGCCGGTCTTGTAATGGACGTGCGGCGGCAACCCGCGCCGCAAGGTCGCGTCGGTCGTCGCCAGGTAGCGATAGTCGAGATCGAATGCGACGTTCGGCGTCACGGCGTAGCGCAGGCCGCCGATCGCCTGGTAGCCGAGTTCCCAGTCGTCGTCGTGGAACAGGCGTCCGACGCCGTTGACGCGGGCCCGGTCGACGATGTCGACGGCGCCGACGCCGGCCCCGATATGGGGCGTGAACGGCCAGCCGAGATTGAAGTCGTACAGCACGTTGGTCATGAAGGCGTGCGACGAGCGGCTGCCCTTGACGCCGCCGAGCTTGGCGCCGCCGAACCTGACGGTGTCGAGGTCGTTGCTGTGGTAGACGTATTCCTCCTCGAAGCGCCAGGGGCCCATCTCGTAGCCGGCGCGGGCGCCGGCGGCAAAACCGGAATCATAGGTGGTGCGGATCGTCGGAACCCCCTTGGTCCGGTTCGTCTGGTCTTCGAGCGAGGTCCAGCCTCCTTCACCGCCTAAGTAGAAGATCTGCGCCTGCGCGCCGCCGGTAAACACGGCAGTGGCGAGCGCAATAGAGGCGCCAACGGCCAATCTGATCCGCGTCGACATCAGCTGCTCCCCCTCTGGATCCACCAAACTACCGGGCAACTTGCCCGCGTGGGTATACGCCCAAAGGCCCAAAATGATCCCCGTCCCGATTGGAAATCGCAGCCGATAATGACGAAACGCGCGGGTTTTTAGCCAAACCGGCGCATACAGACCGCGGAATACTCCCCTGGGCATTGTAGGATGGGTTGCGCGAAGCGAAGCCCATCCGCTGTGCAAAAGCAGCGCAATGATGGGCTTCGCGTTGCTCAGCCCATCCTCGGTGGCTGATCGGGGACCCGGCAGCCGTCGACGAACAGCGCGACGGTCTCCTCGATCCATTTCTCCCGCTCGCCGGCGCCGAACGGCGCGCCGAGCCCAAGCGCCCTGCGGCGCGGCACCGTCACCACCATCATGATGAACTGCTCGGCGGCGAATCGGCTGTCGATTGGGCGGATTTCGCCGGCCGCGGCCCGCGTTTCGAGATAGCCCGCGATGCGCTCGATCCCGGCGGCGGCGCCGAGGTCGTGCAGGATGCGCGCGAGGGCCGGAAACCGCGTCGCCTCGGTGATCGCGATGCGGTGCAAGGCCAGCGCCTCCGGGGTCAGCGCCGCCTTCAACATGCGCTCAGCGGCGCGCCGCAGCGTGTCGGCGAGGCCTGCCCCCTCCAGCAGGTCCCTGTCGAAGCGTGGCGTCCAGCGCTCGATCAGCCGCCGCACCACCGCCTCGAACAGCACCTCCTTGCCGCGGAACCGGTGGTAGAAGGTGCGCTTCGAGATCTGGGCGTGACGGGCCACCGCCTCGATGCTGGTGGCGCCGTAGCCCTGGCCGAGAAACAGCGCGGTCGCGACGTCGAGGATGCGGTCGGAGAGCTGCGCCGATTGCAGCCGCGACGGCCGCCCGCCGGGACCGCGACGATGCGCCCCCAACTGTGTTGCCAACCC
>JBLMXS010000200.1:0-13594 GCA_050257895.1 Thiohalocapsa sp. | reverse complement strand
ATGCCGCCGAACTGGCGGCGTACGCAAAGAAAAACCGCCCTCCCCTGCGGCTGCAAGGGAGGGCGGCGACGTTTGGTTTTCCCGGCTGGTTTTCCGGCGCCGGCCGAGGCCGGCGCGCGGCGGCTTACAGGTTGGCCTGGAAGTCCGAGTAGTTGCGGACCTTCTTGTAGACCTGCAGCCGGTTGCGCTGGCTGTCGGCGATGATCACCGAGTCGGTTTCCGGGTCGAATTCGACCTGGGTCGGGAAGCACAGCCGCCACTGCGGCTCGAGGCTCTTCACCCGGCGGCGCGCCTTCATCATGTCGGGGTTGGCGTCGATGCTCTGCTGGCCCCATTTGGAGAGGACCTGCGCGTCGCCGATCAGCGTCGTGACCGGAGCGCCCTCGGAGTCGAAAATGCAGACCCGGTGGTTGCCCCAATCGCACACGTAGATGTCGCCGTCACTGTCGACGGCCACATCGGTCGGGTGGTTGAACTGGTCGGTGCGCGGATGGCCGGCCTTCTCGCTATCGGCGGCGATATACGGTCCGAAGATCGTCACGGCATAGGCGCCTTCCGGCTTTTCCAGCTTGCCGAAGCTGCCGATGCTCATCACGAACTTGCCTTGCGGCGACAGCTTCTGGACGCGATGGTTGCCCCAGTCGGCGACCCAGATGTTGCCGTCTTTGTCGAGGGTGAGGCCCCACGGCTGGTTGAACTCGCCGGGTCCCTTGCCGGGCCCGCCGCACTTGCCGACATACTTGCCCTCGGGCGTGAACACCTGCAGGCGGTGGTTGCCGCTGTCGACGACGATCAAATTGCCGCTCTTCTCGACCGCGAGCCCGGCCGGACGCTGCAACTCGCCGTCGCCGCTGCCGGTGGTGCCAAACTTGGTGATGAAGTTGCCGCTGGTGTCGAACACCGAGATCGTGTTGGCCCATTCATCGGAGCAGTAGACGCGGTCCCGGCCCTCGTCGACAGCGATGCCGAACGGCCAGATCGAGTGCCCGTCGCCCTCGCCGTATTCGAAGAAATCGGCGATCAGCTCTTCTTCGCCGGGGCCGCCAAGCTGCACCTTGTTGGCGTGCATCCCGAAATTGTTCTCGTTGCCGCGGTTGGTCGTGTAGAGGTGGCCATTCTTGCCGAGGCACATCCCCTGAACATAGTTGAACCCGGTGCCACGGGCTGCGCCTCGCCCGACGGCGTGGCTCCAATCGAACACCCGTCCGCGCGCGACCGTTGTCAACGGCATAGTTCCCTCCTATTGCACTCTGACGCCTTCCCGACGGGAAAGCTTGTCTTCATCGCCTTCGTCCCGGCCCCCGGCCCGCCGCCACCCTCACACGAGGATCGCGGCGGGCCGGGATGCGCTATGGGTCTTGCCTTGGTCGAGCCCTTAGTTGAGGAAGGCCGGCTGCTCGAACGTGCCGTTGACGATCGGCGCCGGGTTGAGACCCAGCCACTTGTCGAGGATCGTCGAATACACGCTGCGGAAGTCCATGTTCGGGTTGAGGTCGCCCTGAACCAGGTGCTCTGCCTTCATCGACGGCATCTCGCCGTAATGTCCGCCCTTGACCTTGTCGCCGAGGACGAACGCGACGCCGCCGGCGCCGTGATCGGTGCCGGAGCCGTTGTCATGCACGCGACGCCCGAACTCCGAGAACATCAGCATGATGACGTTGTCGGACTTGTTGTGCTCGCGCAGATCGGCGAAGAACGCCTCGACGCCTTCCGACACGGCCTTCCACAGATTGCCGTGCCCGGGATTCTGGCCGGCATGCGTATCGAACGTGCTGTGGTCGCAGTAGAAGATCCGGCTGCCGATCTCGCCGATATGCACCTGGGCGATGCCCTTCAGCTTGCGGGCGATCGGGGTGTTCGGGTACTGCACGCTCGAGGAGTACTTGCCGGGCACGACTTTAATGATGTCTTCGCCCTTCAGCGAGTCGATGGCGGTTTCGCTGAGGTAATCCATCACCGGGCCGGAGCCGATCGCCGGGCTGTACATCTTGGCGAAGCGATCGAGCACATGGGCGCGCTCGTTGCCCTGGACCTGCGGCAGGAAGCCGTAGCGCTCCAGCGGCCCGGCAACGCAGGCCACCGGCACGCCGGGGGCGACCAGCGAACGAGGCAGGCTCGGCCCCATGCTGACCACCTGCACGACGTTTTCCTTCTTCGGGTCGAACTCGCGCGCGACGCGCCCGAGCCAGCCCTCGGTCCCGACCTTCTCCGGCTCGCAGGTGTGCCAGATGTCCATCGCCCGGAAATGCGAGCGCGGCGAGTTCTGGAAGCCGACGCCATGCAGGATGGCGAGCTGCTGGCTATCCCAGAACTTCTTCATCGGCGCCATGTAGTCCGGGATGGCGTAGGTGCCGTCGAGATGGATCATGTTGTTGTCGGGGATCCCCACCGCCGGCCGGTTGTCCCGATACAGCGGGTTGTTATAGGGGATGATCGTGTTGATGTAGTCGTTGCCGCCGGTCAGCTGCAAGACAACGACGCACGGGTCATTGGCTGCCATGGTGCATTCCTCCTTGTGAATTTGTCTCTCTATCGTACCGATCTCTAGGCGAATTGATACTCGCGGGTGGCGACGATCAGCTGCAGCATCTGGCCGACATGCTGGTCAGAGGCGTGCGAGCCGCCGTTGCTCCACGAAATCTGGCCCCACTCGTTGGCCTGCGACAGGAGCTGTTGCTTGGTGTCGGGATTGACCTCGACCGGACCCAACAGGTCGAGGCAGCCGTCAACCAGCTGCTCGGGGCTGAGCGAACCGCGCGCCTTCAGCCGGTCGATGATCGCGCGCACGCCGGGGGCGTCGACATTCCCGACCTTCTCGGCCATGAAGTTGATGCGCGCCATCAACGAGCCGGAGTTGATCCACTCCTTGCCGGTGTGCCAGCCCTCGACCGACGGCGGGTTGAGCAGATCCTGGCCCATATAGGCGGTGTTCATCGACAATTCGCCGTAGCCGGGCATCGGGATCTCGTGGCCGCCGACCAGCCGCAACGTGCCGACCACGACCTCGGCCGGCGACTTCACGTGCTGGAAGCGGGCTTCCTTGAACCAGTCGGCGTTGAACATGTGCCGCAGCACCGCCTTCATCTCGAATTTCGAGTCGCGGAACACGCCAACCATCTCGTCGATGGCCTTCTGGTTCTTCGGCGGCTCGATCGGCCAGGCAGGCACCTGCGGCTCGTCGGCGACGAAGAAGTTGTACAGATGCCGGCAGATGAACTTGCCGCACGCCGGCTGCTGCACGATGATGTCGAGAATGTCTTCGCCGTTGAAGCGGCCCTTGTGCCCGAGGAAGACCTTCTCGCCGTCGTCATGGTCTTCCGGCCGATACTCGAACTTCCAGGGGAAGCGGCCGTAAGGCGCGCGCGGGATCTTGGTCTCGAAGGTCCAGCCGGTGAAGGCGCGGGAGCATTCGCGCACATCGGTCTCGGTGTAGTTGCCGGCGCCGAGGCTGAACAGCTCAAGGAGCTCGCGGCCCCAATTCTCGTTGACCGCGTAGCCGTGGTTCTGCTGGTTGTCGAGCCAGAAGATCATCGTTGGGTTGCGCGAGATGATCGACAAGAGCTCGCGGTAATTGCCCATCCCGTGCTCGCGGAGCAGCTGGATCTGCTCGAGCAGCTGGTCGTAATTGTCGACCTTGGAATTGCCGGTGGCGAAGACGTGGTGCCAGAACAGCGCCATCTTCTCTTCGAGCGGCCGCTTGGTATTGACCAGATAATAGAGCCAGTTGACGTTGCCCATCGGCGGCTGGCCGCCCGGCAGGAGCGATGCCGGCTGGTAGCGCAGCAGCGTGTAAGCGTCGACCTCGGGCTGCGTCTCGGGATGCAGCAGTTCTTCGACGGTCGCTTCGTAGCCTTTGGCGGCGCGCGCCTCGAGCTCGTCGCGACCGGCGCCGAAGCCAGCCCGCCGCATCAAGTGCGCCATCAGGGCGATGTCTTCTTGGTATGCCATCCGGGGCCTCCTCCTATTGATGATCAGTGGCACTCTGCCGCAACCCGCCGCCGGCCCGGAGCCGCACCAGGTGCACCCCTCCGGCGCCGGCAGCCTTGGCCGCGGCCTGTTCGTTCGTCTGGCGATCTGCAGGGAGCGCCATCCGTCCCTCGGCTATCTTGAAACGAGCGGTCTGGGAGGTGCCGCTCTACCTAATTAAGATGGCCGCCATTAAAGATCACGCAGGCGTCGGTGTCAACGCTAGATCAGAAAAGT
Organism: Thiohalocapsa sp.; assembly: GCA_050257895.1. GTDB lineage: Bacteria > Pseudomonadota > Alphaproteobacteria > ATCC43930 > CGMCC-115725 > DATARH01. The sequence continues at coordinate 9,391 of JBLMXS010000200.1, read as the reverse complement.
TCCAAACTAGCGCAGCGGTTGGGTGCGTGCCGGGACAGGAAAGGCTTAGCCGCGCTCGGGCGCGATCCGCACGATCACCTCGACGCGCCGGATCTGGGTGCCGCTCGGCGGCTGCGGCAGGGCGCTGATGACGACCGCGTCGCCGGGGATGTCCTGCAACGGACCCGCCGGCTCGGAGAAGAAGTGGTGGTGGTCGTCGATATTGGTGTCGAAATAGGAACGCCCGGCTTCGACCACGACCTCGCGCAGGAGGCCGGCGTCGGTAAATTGGTGCAGCGTGTTGTATACCGTCGCCAGCGACACCGGGATGTGCCCGGCCAACGCCTCGCCATGCAGCTGCTCGGCCGTGACGTGGCGGTCGCCGCCTTGAAACAGCAGACGAGCCAGCGCCAACCGCTGGCGGGTGGGGCGTAAACCCGCCTCGCGCAGCCGCTTGATCACATCGGGAAAGGCACGCGACGAACCCATGTTACAAATATAAGGCGCGTCGCCACAAAAATAAAGCTCCACGTGAAGATATCTGCGCTCAGTCGCCGGTTTGCAGGCGATCGACGAGTTCGCGCACGCTCGGCACGTAGCCGTTGGCGTAGAACGGGTCGGAGGCGAAGCGGTAGGCGTTGTGCCCGGCGAACATCAGCTGGAAGTCGACGTCGTCGGAGTGACGGATCGCCTGCAGCGTCTTCTGGATGCAGAAGCTGCGCGGATCGGCCTTCTTGCCGGTCGTGGCATTCTCGTTCTGCGCCCAGTTGGAGAACTGGCAGGCGCTGAGGCAGCCCATGCAGCTGATCTGGTCGGCGCGGATCTCGAGCGCCTTTGGCGGCGTCACGAAGATCAGCGTCGAGTCGGGGGTGCGCAGCGCTTCGGTAAAGCCCTGCGCCACCCACTGGGTCGCCGAGTCGCGGTCATGCGTCGTCAGGTAGACGAGGCGGCCGCGGGCGCCGACGTGAAACGGCGCGACGTGCTCGCCGATCGGCTCCACGGCGTAGGCCACCTGGTGCTCGGAGCGTTCCTGCAGCTCACGCAGGAACTCGTTGAGCACGGCCGACGAATAGAACCCGGTCGGGCTGAACCGGTTGAGCAGGATGTCGCCCTCCTGCAACGTCAGGAGCTTCCGCTTCCAGGCGTCGGAGATCGGGCTTTCCTTCGTCAACAGCGGCCTGGTGCCGAACTGGAAGGCGACCGGGCCGAGCTCGGGATTGTCGATCCAGTCATCCCATTCCCGGAGGCACCAGACCCCGCCGGCCATGAAGATCGGAGTCTGGGACAGTCCGAATTCGTTCATCAGAGTGCGCAATTCGCGCACCCGCGGGTAGGCCGGCTCCGGCCGGCTCGGATCCTCGCTGTTGGTGATGCCGTTATGCCCGCCGGCCAGCCAGGGATCCTCGTAAACGACGCCGCCGAGCCAGTCGCGAAACTTGTGGTAGGCCCGCTTCCACAAGGCGCGGAAGGCGCGGCCCGAGGAGACGATCGGGTAGTAGTAGACGCCGTAGCGGGCCGAGATTTCGGCGATCCGGTAGGGCATGCCGGCGCCGCAGGTGACGCCGTGGATCAGGCCGCGCGCGCCTTCGAGGACGCCGTGCAGCACCCGTTCCGCCGCCGCCATCTCCCACAGCACGTTTATGTGGATGCGGCCGCCGCCGCCGCAGGCTTCGTGCGCGACGCGGGCCTGCTGGATGCCGCCGGCGATCGCGTAGGCCACCAGCTCTTCGTGGCGCTCGCGCCGGGTGCGGCCAAAATAGCGCTGCTCGATCAGCCCGCCCTTTTCGTCATAGCTGTCGGCATTGACGCCGGAGAACGTGCCGACCCCGCCCGAGGCGGCCCAGGCGCCGGAACTCTCGCCGTTCGACACCGAGATCCCCTTGCCGCCCTCGACGAGCGGCAGCACCTCCTTGCCGGAAATTACGATCGGCTTGATCGGCTTCACCCCACTGCCCCTTGCTGCGCCGCCGGACGCTGCGGCAACCCGGCCGTCAGCCGCGCCACCCGATGTCCGACGGCGGCGAGGATTATATCGGGAACGTCAGAAAAAACGGAAGTGACGCCCCATTCGAACAGCAGCCGCGCGCGCGCCGGATGGTTGACCGTGTAGGCCATCAACGGATAGCCGGCAGCGCGGATCCGGCCAGCCAGCGAACGGCGCAGCCGGCGATGGTCGACGCCTACCGCCAAGCACGCGAAGCGGCGCGCGATCTCCGCCCAATGGCGCGGCACGAGGCGGAACAGGATGGCGCGCGGCACGCTGGGCATCAGGCGACGCGCCGCCTCCACCGCCGCCGGCTGGAAGCTGGACACCAGCAGCGGCGGCGCCGCCCGATCGAGCCGGGCGACCACCGCGGCCACCTGCGCCGCCACCGCCGCTGCGGTCGCGTAATCGCGGCCGCGCTCCGCCTTGATCTCGATATTGGCACCGAGCCCGAGTTCGGCGCACAGCCCCAGCGCCTCCTCCAGCCTCGGCACGCGCTCGCCGGCGAAGTGCGGACCGAACCGACGCCCGGCGTCGCATCGACGCACCGCCGCCAGCGACAGCTCAGAGATCCGTCCGACGCCGTCGGTGGTGCGGTCGAGCCGCGGGTCATGACACAGCACGGCGACGCCGTCGGCGCTCAGCCGCACATCGAACTCGACCCACCGGCAGCCGAGCTCCGCCGCCTTGCGCAGGCCGGCCAGCGTGTTTTCCGGCGCCCACGCCGCCGCCCCGCGATGCCCGATCACCGCCGGCAGCAGCGGCCCGGCGAACGGCGCCGGGATGTACGGAGCCGTTATGTGCGGCACAATCACCGCGGCCGGCTCCCTGCCGCACCAACAGCCGCAGCCCCGGCGAAAGCCGGGGCCCACCTGTCGGTCGTTCGATCGCTCGATCGGTGGGTCCCGACGTGCGCCGGGACTGCGAACTTCATCAGAGGGGCGAGAGACCTTATTTCACCGGCTCCGGCTCAGGTTGCGCCTGCGCCTGGCGACGGGCGGCGCCGAGATCCTCACCGGTCTGCTGGTCAACCTGGCGCATCGACAGCTTGACCTTGCCGCGGTCGTCGAAGCCCAGCACCTTGACCTTGACCTGGTCGCCCATCTTGACGACGTCAGCCACCTTGCCGACCCGCTGCGGCGCCAATTCGCTGATGTGAACGAGCCCGTCGCGCGACCCGAGGAAGTTTACGAAGGCGCCAAAATCAACGACTTTTACGACCTTGCCGGGATAGATGTGGCCGACTTCCGGCTCGGCGACGATGCCGCGGATCCACTCGATCGCGGCATTGGCGGCATTGCCGTCGACCGCCGCCACCTTGATCGTGCCGTCGTCGGAGATGTCGACCTTCGCGCCGGTGGTCTCGGTGATCTCGCGGATCACCTTGCCGCCCGAGCCGATCACCTCGCGGATCTTGTCCTTGGGGATCGTGATCGTGGTGATGCGCGGCGCATTTTCGCTGACATCCTCGCGCGCCCCGGTCAGCGCTTTCGCCATCTCGCCGAGGATGTGGGCGCGGCCGTCCCTGGCCTGATCGAGAGCGACGCGCATGATCTCCTCGGTGATCGAGGTGATCTTGATGTCCATTTGCAACGCGGTGATGCCGCGCTCGGTGCCGGCGACCTTAAAGTCCATGTCGCCGAGATGATCCTCGTCGCCGAGGATGTCGGACAGGACCGCAAAGCCCTCCTGCTCCTTGATCAGCCCCATCGCGATGCCGGCGATCGGCCGCGCCAAGGGCACGCCGGCGTCCATCAACGCCAGCGAGGCGCCGCACACCGAGGCCATCGAAGAGGAGCCGTTCGACTCGGTGATCTCGGAGACGACGCGGATCGTGTAGGGGAAGCTTTCCTTCGGCGGCAGCAGCGGCCGCACCGCCCGCCACGCCAGCTTGCCGTGGCCCACCTCACGGCGCCCGGGCGACCCCATGCGGCCGGCTTCGCCGGTCGCGTAGGGCGGGAAATTGTAATGCAGCAGGAAATTCTCGCGGTATTCGCCTTCGAGCGCGTCGATGATCTGTTCGTCCTGGCCGGTGCCGAGCGTCGCGACGACCAGCGCCTGGGTCTCGCCGCGGGTGAACAGCACCGACCCGTGCGCCCGCGGCAAGATGCCGACCTCGCAGTTGATTGCCCGCACCGTCCTGGTGTCGCGGCCATCGATGCGCTCATCGCCGCGCAGGATGGCGCCGCGCACGATCTCCTTTTCGAGATCCTTGAACAGCTTGACCGCGATTGCCCGCTCCGCTTCGTCGTCGAACAGCCCGTCGATGCTCGCCTTGGCGGCATCCAACGCGTTGCTGCGGTCCTGCTTGCCGCGTTGGCGATAGGCGGCATCGATCTGCGGTCCGACCGTCTCGCGCAGCCGACCCTCGATCGCCGCCTTGTTGGCCGGCGGCGATGCCAGCGCCCACGGTTCCTTGGCGCAGGTCTCGGCCAGCTCGATGATCGCCTCGATCACCGGCTGGAAATTCTGATGCCCGAACGTCACCGCGCCGAGCATCACGTCCTCGGACAGCTCCTTCGCCTCCGACTCGACCATCAGCACGCCCTCGCCGGTGCCGGCGACGATCAGGTCGAGATGCGAGCGCGGCAGCTGTTCGAGGGTCGGGTTGAGGACGTATTGCCCGTCGATGTAGCCGACACGGCAGCCGGCGATCGGCCCGAGGAACGGGATCCCGGACAAGGTCAGCGCCGCCGAGCTGCCGACCATCGCGACGATGTCGGGGTCGTTCTCGAGGTCGTGGCTCAAGACCGTGCACACGACCTGTGTCTCGTTGAGGAAGCCGGGCACGAAGAGCGGCCGGATCGGCCGGTCGATCAGTCGCGAGGTCAGCGTCTCCTTCTCCGAGGGGCGGCCCTCACGCTTGAAAAAACCGCCGGGAATCTTGCCGGCGGCAAACGTCTTCTCCTGGTAGTTGACCGTCAGCGGGAAGAAATCCTGGCCGGCCTTGGCCGATTTCGACGCAACCGCGGTGCACAGCACCGTCGTCTCGCCGTAGGTGGCGAGCACCGCGCCGTCCGCCTGGCGAGCAACCCTGCCGGTCTCGAGCACGAGGCGGCGGCCGCCCCACATCAACTCCTTGCGGTACACTTGAAACATCCGTCATCTTCCTTCCAAACAGACCGACAGCGCCGCCGGCAACGGCCGTCGGGGCCGTTTTCCGGGCGCTGTCCAGGGCGGGCCGTCCCGCCGCCGATATCGCTCAATGCCATATCTGCAACGCATATGGCGATTCTGGTGCCGGCCGCAATGCACTTGTCATGCCGCGGGGGACCGGCCTCACCCGCTGTCTGCGGGCTGCCGTCTGCCCTACAGAGTCCAAGCGTAGCGCGGGCTTCAGCCCGCCGTCCCAACTCCGCCGCAATGCCGTCAGCGCCTGAGGCCGAGGCGGCCGATCAGCGTCGCATAGCGATCGTTGTCGGAGCGCTTCAGATAGTCGAGCAGGCGCCGGCGCTGCCCGACCATGACGAGCAGCCCACGGCGTGAGTGAAAATCCTTTTTGTGCATGCCGAGATGGTCGGTGAGGTTGCGGATGCGCTCCGACAGGATCGCCACTTGCACCTCGGGCGAGCCGGTGTCGCCCGACTTCACGGCATATTCGCCGATGAGCGCCTGCTTGCGCTCGGGAGTGATCGACATCGTGTTGTCCTTCACCGGTTGATGATGCGCAGCGGCCGCAAAACACCGGCCTCGAGCCGCGCCACCGCGACCAGCCGGGAATCGCAGCTGGCCGCGACGAGCCTGCCGTCCTCGGCGGCCGCGGGCATGGCAAGCGGCGTCACCCGCTGGCCGTGCCTCAGCCGCTCGGCCTCCGCCGCCGTCACGGCGAGCGCCGGGATGTCGTCCAGCGCCGTCTCGATCGGCAGCAGATGCTCGGAGGCAGCCAGACTATGCCCAAGCGCCACGGCCAAATCCAGCGCAATCGCCTGCGCCTCGCCGAAACGGCCGACGCTCAGACGGCGCAATTCGGTGATGTGACCGAGCGTCCCCAACGAAGCCGCCAGGTCGCGGGCGAGCGAGCGGACATAGGTGCCGCCGCCGACCGCCGCCTCGAATTCGGCCACGTCCGGGCTGATGATGGAAGTCAACTGCAGCGTTGCGATCTCGACCGGCCGGGCCGGCAGTTCGGGCGGCCTGCCGGCGCGCGCCAGCGCGTAGGCGCGGCGCCCGGCCACCTTGATCGCCGAATAGGCCGGCGGCCGCTGCAGGATAACGCCCGTGAACGCCGGCAATGCCGCCGCGATCGCCGCCGGCGTCGGCCGCACCGCGCTATCGCCGACGACGGCGCCGTCGCGGTCGTCGCTGTCGGTGGCAATGCCCCAGCGCACCCGGAAGCGGTACCGCTTGCGTTCGGCGGAGGCGAAGCGCATCGCCTTCGTCGCCTCGCCGAGCGCCAACGGCAGGATGCCGGTGGCGAGCGGGTCGAGCGTTCCGGCATGGCCGATCTTGGCGCCGGTCGCCCGCTTCACCATCCCAACGACCCGCGCCGACGTGATCCCGGCCGGCTTGTCGATGACGAGCCAGCCATGGATCGGCGCGTTACTTCTGCGCGTCATCGCCCTCCGGCTGCAGGTCGCGCTCGACCTCGGGGCGGTGCAGGATTGCCGTGATGCGCTCGGCGGTGTCGAAGGCGCTGTCGAAGGCAAAGACGATGTTCGGCGCCTGGCGCAATTCGACGAGCCGGGCCAGCCGGGCGCGCAGGAACGGGGCGCTGCGTTTCAGCCCGGCCATGATCTCCCCGGCATTGGCGCCGCCCAGCGGCATCACAAAAGCGGTGGCGTTCTTCAGGTCCGGGCTGACCCGGACCTCGGTCACCGTGACGTTAGCCTCGCGCAGGGCCGGGTCGCGCAACTCGCCGGGCCGCAGCAATTGCGCCAGCCTGTGCCGCAACTCCTCGCCGACCCGCAATTGCCGCTGCGAGGCGGCGCGGGCCGTCGGGCCGAATTCTTTTTCGCGTCGTCGGGGCATCGTCTCTACCCGATAAGACCGCATTCCCGGCGCAAGCCGGGATCCACGCATGCCGCGAACTCTCGGCTGGACAAATGGGTCCCGGCCTGCGCCGGGAGCGAGAGATGTAGGATGGGTTGAGCGCAGCGAAACCCATCCTCATCGCGTCGTCGCGAGAGAATGGTGGGCTTCGCTTCGCTCAGCCCACCCTACGTCGCAACCCTAAAGTGCGCGAGCGACTTCCTCGACCTCGAAGCACTCGATCACATCGCCCTGCTGGATGTTCTCGTAGTTCTCGAAGGCCATGCCGCATTCGTAGCCTTCGCGCACCTCGCGCACCTCGTCCTTGAAACGCTTCAGCGTCTTCAGCGCGCCCTCGTGGATGACGACGTTGTCGCGCAGCAGGCGCACCTTGGCGCCACGCCGCACCACGCCGTCGGTCACCATGCAGCCGGCGACCTTGCCGACCCGGGTGATGTTGAAGACCTCGCGGATCGCCGCATTGCCGAGGAGGCGCTCGCGCAGGGTCGGCGACAGCATGCCCGACAGCGCGCTCTTCACGTCGTCGATCAGGTCGTAGATGATCGCGTAATAGCGGATCTCGACGCCGTCGCGTTGCGCCAGGTCGCGCGCCTGCGGGTTGGCGCGGACGTTGAAGCCGATGATCAACGCGCCGGTCGCCTTGGCGAGGATCACATCGCTTTCGTTGATGCCGCCGACCGCGGAGTGCAGGACGCGCACCGCCACCTCGTCGGTCGACACCTTTTCGAGCGAGCCAACGATTGCCTCGAGCGAGCCCTGCACGTCGGATTTGACGACGACCGGCAATTCCTTGGCGGCGCCGGCGGCGATCTTCGAGAACATCTGTTCGAGCGTGCCGCGCCCGCCGGCGGCGGCCGCCGCGTCGCGCTTGCGGCGCTGGCGGAAATCGGCGACCTCGCGAGCCCGCCCCTCGTTCTCGACGACGACGAAATCGTCGCCCGCCAGCGGCAGCCCGTTGAGCCCCAAAACCTCGACCGGCGTCGAGGGCCCGGCCTCGCGCATCGCCTGGCCGCGCTCGTCGACCAGCGCGCGCACGCGGCCCCATTCGCCGCCGGCGACGAAGATGTCGCCGACCTTGAGCGTGCCGCGCTGCACTAGCACCGTCGCGACCGGGCCGCGGCCGCGCTCGAGCTCGCCCTCGAGCACGACGCCCTCGGCGTTGCGGTTCGGGTTGGTGCGCAGGTCGAGCAATTCGGCCTGCAGGAGGATCGCCTCTTCGAGCTTGTCGAGATTGGTCTTCTTGAGGGCCGAGACCTCGACGTCGAGCACCTCGCCGCCGAGCTCTTCGACGACCAGCTCGTGCTGCAACAGCTCCTGCCGCACCCGATCGGGCCGCGCGTCGGGCCGGTCCATCTTGTTGATCGCGACGATGATCGGGACGCCGGCAGCCTTGGCGTGGCGGATCGCCTCGACAGTCTGCTCCATGATGCCGTCATCGGCGGCCACCACCAGCACGACGATGTCGGTGACGTTGGCGCCGCGGGCGCGCATCGCGGTGAATGCCTGGTGGCCCGGCGTGTCGATAAAGGTGATCTGCTTGCCGTCTTTCAGGGTCACGCGGTAGGCGCCGATATGCTGCGTGATGCCGCCGGCTTCGCCGGCCGCGACATCGGTCTCGCGCAGCGCGTCGAGCAGCGAGGTCTTGCCGTGATCGACATGGCCCATGATGGTGACCACCGGCGCCCGCGCTGCCAGTTCATCCTCCTCGTCGGCCTCGCCGCGCAGCCCGATCTCGACGTCGCTTTCGGCGACGCGGCGCAGGCGGTGACCGAATTCAGTGACGATCAATTCGGCGGTATCGGCGTCGATCACCTGGTTGATCGTCGCCATCACGCCCATCCGCATCAGCGACTTGATGACGTCGCCGGCGCGCTCGGCCATGCGGTTGGCCAGTTCCTGGATCGTGATCGTCTCGGGAATGACGACGTCGCGGACGATCTTCGGCTGCTCCTGCCGATACATCCGCTGCCGCTCGCGCTCGCGCGCCCGCCTGACCGAAGCGAGGCTGCGCATGCGCTCGCCGGCGTCGTCGTCGAGGGCGCGGGTGACGGTCAGCTTGCCGGTGCGCCGGCGGTGCTCGTCGCGCCGCACCGGCACGGCCGGCCGCTTCGGCGGCAGCCCGGGACGCCGCGCATGCGCCGGCGCCTCTTCCTCCTCCTCGGCCGGCATCGCCATCTTGCCGGCTGCCGCCAGCGCCGCGACCTTGGCGGCGGCGGCCTTGCCGGCGCGCTCGGCGACCTCGCGTCGCGATTCTTCTTCCTTGCGGCGGGCCTCCTCTTCCTCGGCCCGCTTCTTCGCCTCCGTCTCGGCGAGGCGGCGTGCCTCCTCTTCCTCAACGCGCCGGCGGGCCGTCTCCTCGGCGCGCTGCCGCGCCTCTTCGGCGGCGCGCTCCTCTTCCTGGCGCCGCCGGTCGGCTTCCGCCAGCGCGGCGCGGCGGCG
>JBLMXS010000199.1:0-2998 GCA_050257895.1 Thiohalocapsa sp. | reverse complement strand
ACCCGACTTCCAGAACGAATAGCCGCCGCCACCCTGCTCGCGGATCAGTGCGTGCACCGTATGCGCCGGCCCGAGCGCGTGACCGTCCTCCAAGAGCTGCAGCGTCGACCGGAATGGCGCCTCCTCGGTATCCGTCAGCGAGCAATAGTGCGACGGCAGCGCGATGGACCAGGCAGACCCGCCGTCCGCCGCGTAAGGCGGGTGCAAAACCAGCTGGCGGGGTGCCGCAATTTCACCGACGCCGCGGGCATCGACGACATTGCTGATGAAATCGAAAAGCGCATCGGCCAGGACCGGTGCGAAGGCGTCCTGATAGTGAATGTAGTCGTCGCGCATCGCACGCGCGACGCCGTGACTGCGCACAATCTTACTCGGCTCGAACATCGTCAAGCCGAGGCGGCGCGCGGCAGCGACCTGCAGGTCGACAAAATCGGGCGGCCACGGCAGCGGCCTGCCGTCCGGCATGTACTGATGGGTGTATGTCACCATCGCCAATGGCCCGTTCACCACCTCCCGAAGCCGGGCTAGACCCTCGACGATCTCGTCGAGGTCGCGCTGCTGCGGCACCGCTCGCCGCAGCACGTCGCACGCCAGCTCCCAGTCGGGGATTTGCTGCTGCTGCGAGATAACTTTCACCAGTTGCTCGGCGGCAGTGACACGGGCAGTTGCGTTGCCCGCCATCAGGCCCTGCAGGTACCACTCGTTGCTGATCAGGTGCAGTTCCTCGCTCTGGTCGGCAAGCGGCACCAGGTAGCGGTGGTTGACCTCGGCACGGTTGAGCGAATACTGTCCGTAGGCGATCCGCACCGGCGAGTTCACCTCGATCAGCACCAGGTCGGGCGTCGCCGCCACCGTCTTCGCCGCCTCGGCGGGGGACCATTTGGCAGGCAGCGAGCATAACGGCCGCAGCTCCGGCGGCACCTCGAAATCGCCACGGAAGAATTCCGCCGCCTGGATCGCTTCATCAAGCGTATAGATGGAGGGGCCATTGGTGCCCAACCGGTGCCAAGTGGTCGCGGCCCGCCCCTGCACCAGCAGCTCGCCGACCGGCGCCGTCAGCAGACACGCGCCGAAAGGCTGGATCTCAATCATTCGCCGTTCATCCAGCTGTGCCCGATTGTAACCAACTGACGCATAGGCTGCCGAGGTGCCGCTGTCAAGCTCAAGACCGGCAATCGCAAAGCCGGCAATCTTGCAGCCCAAGCAATCTTGAAGCAGCCAATCGCAATATCCCGTCGTGCGGCATTCGGCCACCGATTACAGCTGAAGTAAATCGACCGACGAGCTGTCCCCCTTCGATAGCATAAGCACTGCGCATGCCGCCAGATGGGGGGCTTGACCCAACGCCAGCCGGTGCGTGCCCCTCGACAATCGGTTCGAGGTCCGCTACGGATCTGCCACGAGATCTCGCAAGGGACATGATCAAGCCAGTTTCTGCCGATTCCGTGCCCGGTCCCGCCAAGGAGATCTCGCCGGGCTCCGCGGACCGCAGCGGCGGCTCCGACAGCCTCGGCCGGCAAGTCGAAGCCGCAGCGCAAGCGCAGCCGGCACCGCGCCCTCCCGGCCTCCTCGATCCGAACGCATGGCGCCTGCGTCTGGCGCAGCTCTGCGCGCGGGCAGGTCGAGTCGGCGCCGCTGAAGGCATCTACCGCAAGCTGCTGGCGCGCCACCCGGGACAGGCCGGGGCATTGATCGGACTGGCTCGGCTGCTGAGAGACCAGCGGCGTTATGCCGAGGCGGCGGAAGCCTGGAGACGCGCCGCGCTGCTGCGGCCGCGCTCGAGCGGCGTTTTGTTCCAGCTTGCCCGTGCCTTGCATCGCAACGGCGATCTTGCCGGCGCCAGCGCGCAGTATCTGCGGGTCGTGGCGCTTGAGCCCGGACATGCGCAAGCGGCAGCGGCCTTCGACCAGGTGGTGGAGCAGGCGCTGCGGCGATGGCGGGCAACGGATGCACAGGCGCGAGCCGTGGCCGATATCGTCGACACTATTACCGCCGTCAGCGGCCGGTCTCCTGAGCTATCGGCGCCGGCTGTATTGGCGATCGTCAAGCGGCTGGTTGACCGCCTCGCTGCCGCCGGCGATGCGCTTGGCAATACCTCCCCGGCCCCTGCACTCAAGCGCTATCGCGCGGCGCTGGCGCTCGACCCGGCGCATCCAGGGGCGCTGCGCGGCGCAGCCAGGTGTTGCGAACAGCTCGGCGAAGCGGCAGAGGCGCTTGCCCTGCGGCAGGCGCTCGTGCGCCTCCGCCCGGCGGCGAGCGAGCCCCTGCTGCAGCGCGACCGGCTGCTCTCGCTGCTGCGCCGCGAGGAGCCGGAGCTAAAGCAGGAGCAGCATCTCGCGGCGACCGACCCGCATCCGGCACTGCTCGCGGCCGCGCGGGGGGCTTATGGCAAAGGCCAGCTCGACGAGGCGGCGGCGTTATTGCGGCCGCTGCTGCAAGCGGAGCCGGTGAAACCGGAGGCCCTGGCGCTGATCGGCCGCATTCATATGCGCCGCGAGGACTGGTCGCAGGCAGTCGAGGTGCTGCGGCAGCTCGATGCCGCGGCGCCCAGTTCGGCCGAGAGCAAGGAGATGCTGGCGCGGGGGCTGGCCGGCGACGGCCAGCTTGCGGCCGCCGCCGCTGTTTACGAGGAAATTCTTCGGCTGCGCCCTGATGACCCGCAAATTCTCGGCCGACCGATCGCCATCTACAGCCGTCTCGGGGATGGGCCGGCTGCCTGCCGGATCGGCCGCTTGCTGGTCGAGCGCGATCCGGGCTCCGCCCAGCCGCGCATCCTTTATGCGCAGGCGCTGCAGCAGATCGGCCAGGAGGCGCAGGCCGAGGCGCAGCTCGAAGCCGCGCTGGCGCTGGATGCCGCCGAGCCGAACGGGCTGGCGATGCTGGGCCGGCTGCGCGCCAAATCAGACCCGCAAGCTGCCGCTGCGTGCTGGGAGCGGCTGGCGCAGCGCGGTGGGGAGGGGTGGAAATCGGCGAAATCCTTAAGGTATGCGATGCTCTT
>JBLMXS010000198.1:0-4232 GCA_050257895.1 Thiohalocapsa sp. | reverse complement strand
TCAAAAAGCAATTGGACGCCGCCAATATCGACGAGACGATCATCAAACGCCAAGAGGCGATCATCGCCTCGATGACCAAGGCCGAGCGGCGCAACCCGAAGCTCTTGAACGGCTCGCGCCGCCGCCGCATCGCGGTAGGCTCGGGAACCTCCGTGCCTGACGTCAACCGCCTGCTGAAGCAGTATCAGGACATGGCCGGGATGATGAAGAAGATGAAGAAGCTCGGCCAGAAGGGCCTGATGCGGCACGGCCTGTCGGCAATCCTGCCGCAGGGCATGCGGCATTGAGCACCCGTCCATGTCATTCCGGCGAAAGCCGGGATCCATCCTTCTACTGCCGAGCGGCGGACCAATGGATCCCGGCTTTCGCCGGGATGACAAACAAACCTGGTGAAAGGTAAGAGCCCATGTCCCTGAAGATCCGGCTGGCGCGCGGCGGCGCCAAGAAGCGGCCGTTCTATTCGATCGTCGTCGCCGATGCGCGCAGTCCACGCGACGGGCGCTTCATCGAGAAGCTCGGCACCTACAACCCGATGTTGGAGAGGAGCGCCGGCGACCGGGTGACGCTGAAGGAGGAGCGCGTCAAGCACTGGCTCGGCGTCGGGGCGCAGCCGACCGAGCGGGTCGCCCGCTTCCTCGGTGACGCCGGCCTCATCGAGAAGCCGGCGACGCGCGAGACGCCGACCAAATCGGCGCCCAAAGCGAAGGCCCAGGCGCGCGCCAAGGAAGCCGAAGAAGCGGCGGCAGCGGCGCGCGGCTAAGCTGCCGAGCCAGCGGATATTCGTGGCGATGTCTTCCGATCGCGGCGGCTGTGTTCAGCCCCTCTTCCGCACTGCGGGAGAGGGTGGCTCGGCCGCGAGGCCGAGCCGGGCGAGGGTGAAGCCGCGCAGACCTGCCGTTGCCGCCTCGCCCGAACCCTCTCCCCCGATGGGGGAGAGCGAGCCGGTAGAGAGACGCGTCTGCGTCGGCGTCGTCACCGGTGCGCACGGCGTGCGCGGCGCGGTGCGGCTCAAAAGCTTCACCGCCGAGCCCGGCGACATCGCGAGCTACGGGCCGCTGCAAGATGAAAGTGGCCGACGCCAGTACAAATTGCGGGTGACCGCCACGGCCAAGGGCGTGCTGATCGCGACGCTGGACGGGGTCGCCGACCGCGACCAGGCCGAGGCGTTGCGCGGCCTGCGCCTCTATCTGCCGCGCTCGGCATTGCCACCGCCGCCAGAGGACGAATACTACCACGCCGACCTGATCGGCCTGACCGCCGAACTCGGCGACGGCGCCGTCATCGGCACGGTCTGCGCCGTCCACGATTTCGGCGCCGGCGACATGCTGGAGATCGCCCGACTGCAGGGGCCGCCGGTGCTGGTGCCGTTCACCAAGGCCGTCGTGCCGATCGTCGATCTCGCTGCCGGGAGGTTGATTGTCGACCCGCCGCCAGGGCTGTTCGACGACCCGAAGGCAAACTCGCGTCAGTCGGAGCCGGCGGCATGACCTGGCTCGCCACGGTGCTGACGATCTTCCCGGAAATGCTGCCGGGACCGCTGGCCCATTCGCTTGCCGGCAAGGCGCTGCAGGCCGGGATCTGGCGGCTCGAAACGGTGGACATCCGCGATTTCGCGCGCGATAAGCACCGCTCCGTGGACGATGCGCCGTTCGGCGGCGGGCCGGGGATGGTGATGCGGCCCGACGTCTTGGACATGGCGATTGTCGGCGCCGGCGGAACGGGGCCGCTGATCCTCTTGTCGCCGCGCGGACGGCCGCTCGACCAGGCGCGGCTGCGCGGGTTGGCGTCGGGCTCCGGGGTGCGGCTGATCTGCGGCCGCTTCGAGGGCGTCGACGAGCGGGTCATCGAGGCTCGCGACATCGAGGAGCTGAGCCTAGGCGATTTCGTGCTGTCGGGCGGCGAGCCGGCGGCGATCGCGCTGATCGACGGCGTCGTGCGGCTGCTGCCCGGCGTCGTCGGCTGCGCCGCGGCGCTGGCGGAGGAAAGCTTCGCCGAGGGGCTGCTCGAATACCCGCACTACACCCGGCCGCAGCTGTGGCAGGGGAAGGCGGTGCCGGAGGTGCTGGTGTCGGGCGACCACGCCCGGATCGGCGCCTGGCGGCGGGCGGAAGCGGAGCGATTGACGCGCGAGCGGCGGCCGGATCTTTGGCGGCGCCACACCGCGCGAATGGCCGCTGGCGCGGCCGAAGGAGAGGTGGAGAGATGAACCTATTGCAGCAGCTCGAAGCCGAGCAGGTGAAGCGGCTGGTGGCGGCGCGGCCGGTGCCGCCGTTCCAGCCTGGCGACACGGTGCGCGTCAGCCTGCGCGTCGTCGAAGGCGAGCGCGAGCGCATCCAGGCCTTCGAGGGGGTCTGCATCGCCCGCCGCAATGCCGGCCTCAACTCGAACTTCACCTTGCGCAAGATTTCCTACGGCGAGGGCGTCGAGCGCGTCTTTCCACTGCATTCGCCGCGCATCACCGCGATCGAGGTGGTGCGCCGCGGCGATGTGCGGCGCGCCAAGCTCTATTACCTGCGCGAGCGGCGGGGCAAGTCGGCGCGCATCGCCGAACGCGCCCGCGAGGACAACCGTCGCGAACGTGCCGTCGCGCCTGCCGAGACCGAAGCCTAATTTCATCGAGATTGCTTCGCTGCGCTCGCAATAACGCAAAAGGGTCGTCGTTGCGAGGAGCGGAGCGACGAAGCAATCTCGACCACATCTGGAGTAGTCGCATGCCGCAGCCGCGTACCTTGTTCGACAAGATCTGGGAGAGCCATGTCATCGCGCCGCAGGGCGAAGGTACCTACCTGATCTATATCGACCTGCACCTCATTCACGAGGTGACGACGCCGCAGGCCTTCGAAGGGCTGAAGCTGGCCGGGCGCAGGGTGCGCCGCCCGGATGCGACGATCGCCGTCGCCGACCACAACATCCCGACGTCGAACCGCGCCGCTGGCATCGACGAGCCGGAATCCAAGCTGCAGGTCGACACGCTCGAACGCAACGTCAAGGAATTCGGGGTCCCCTATTTCCCGATCGACAGCATCAACCAGGGCATCGTCCACATCATCGGCCCCGAGCAGGGACTGTCGCAGCCGGGCATGACGATCGTCTGCGGCGACAGCCACACCGCGACGCACGGCGCCCTGGGCGCGCTCGCCTTCGGCATCGGCACTTCCGAGGTCGAGCACGTACTGGCGACGCAGACGCTGATCCAGGCGCCGGCCAAGAACATGCTGGTCGAGGTCAACGGCGCGCTCGGCGCCGGCGTCAGCCCGAAGGACGTGATCCTGGCAATCATCGGCAAGATCGGCACCGCCGGCGGCACCGGCCACGTCATCGAATATGCCGGGTCGACCTTCCGGCAGATGTCGATGGAAGGCCGCATGACGGTGTGCAACATGACGATCGAGGCCGGCGCCCGCGCCGGCCTGGTGGCGCCCGACCGGATCACCTTCGACTACGTCAGGGGCCGGCCCTACGCGCCGAAGGGCGCTGCCTGGGAAGCGGCGCTGGCCTACTGGAAGACGCTGCCCTCCGACCTCGGGGCGCATTACGACAAGCGGGTCGCGCTCGACGCCGCCGACATCGCGCCGCACGTCACCTGGGGGACCAACCCGGAGCAGACCTTGCCGATCACCGGGCGGGTGCCCGACCCGGCCGAATTCGACGACCCGCTGAAGCGGGCCGCGGTGGAGCGCGCGCTGGAATACATGCAGCTCAAGGCGAAGACGCCGCTCACCGAGATCCCGGTGCAGCGCGTCTTCATCGGCTCGTGCACCAACAGCCGCATCGAGGATCTGCGCGACGCCGCCGCGATCGCCCGGGGCCGCAAGGTCGCCGAGGGGGTGCGCGCGCTGGTGGTGCCGGGCTCAGGCCTCGTCAAGCACCAGGCCGAGGAGGAGGGGCTCGACAAGATCTTCCTCGAAGCCGGCTTCGAATGGCGCGAACCCGGCTGCTCCAACTGCATGTCTATGAACAACGACCGCGCCGAGAAGGGCGAGCGCATCGCCTCGACCTCGAACCGCAATTTCGAGGGCCGCCAGGGCCCCGGCGCCAAGACCCACCTCGTCGGCCCGGCAATGGCCGCCGCCGCCGCCGTCACCGGCCATCTCGCCGACGTGCGGCAGCTGGGATAAGCCGGTTTAGGTCCCGGCGAAGGCAGGGACCCATCTTTGCAGGCGCTCGCGAAGTTGAACAAAGGGTCCCTGTCTGCGCAGGGACCTAACAAGAGGCAGAAGATGGAAAAATTC
>JBLMXS010000197.1:0-2667 GCA_050257895.1 Thiohalocapsa sp. | reverse complement strand
GCGGCTGCGATGCTGTTGGCGCTGGCGGTCGACCTCGCGATCGGCATGCTGCCGGTCCGCAGGCGATAGCCGCGGCTGCAGGCCGTCGTCGGGATCGCGATCCTTTCCGCCCGCATGCGGGCAAGATGCCCGCGTTCCGGATGAAGATCAGTCGGCGGCCGCTTTTCGACTGCGGCCGAGCGCGGCGATGATCATGTCGGTATCCATGACGTCGCCGAAGATGTTGTAGAACGCGGTGAGCGAGGCCTCGTGCTCGGCGTGGGTGCTGGCGGCGTTGCCATCCGAAACCATGACGGTGCGGAAATTCAGCATCGCCGCGTCGCGCGCCGAGCTCTCACAACACACGTTGGTGACCGTGCCGGTGATCAGCAGCGTGTCGAAGCCGCGCGCCCGCAGCCGGTCGGCGAGATCGGACGTGCCGGGCAGGAAGCCGCTGTAGCGGTACTTGTCGACAATCTCGTCCTCGGGCTTGACGTCGAGTTCGGGCCACAATTGCCAGCCGAGCGAACCCTTGGTTAGCGCCGCGATGCGTTTCTGACGCGCCGCCGGGCTGGCGATCTCGAACGCCACCGACCAGTCGTCGAGGCAATGGTCCTCATGCGTCATCCGCACCCAGAAGACCCCGCCGCCGCTGCGCCGCACCGCGTCGGCGAGGCGGTTGACGGCCGGCACGATGTCCCGCGCCGCCGGACACACGGCGTGACCGACCGCGTCGTTCATGAAGGCGTGCTGCAGGTCGATGACGACGAGCGCCGTCTTCTTCGGATCGAGCGCGGCAAAGCAGTGCTCGCGGCCGCGCCGTTCGACGACCCGCCGCACCACCTCATCCGGAATGGTCGCACCGTTGAGCTTCATTGCGATCCTCCCATGGCTGGCGCAGCATACACGATGCCGCGCCATCTGATGCTCAGGGTTCGTGCAGCGACTGCCGCTCTGGGCTGATCAGGGTCAGCGGCCGCCGGCCATGGGCCCGGTAAATGGAGAAATCGGCGTCGAGCGTCAGGATAGGCAGGTCGGTGCGTTCCGCCAGCCGCACCAGACAAGCATCAGCCAACGACATCGGTACATCCGCGTAACGCTGCATCAGAGCCCGGATAGCCGCGAGCTCCTCTTGTATCTCAAAACCGATGCGGGCTAAGCCGCGTTGCAACAGGTCCAGGATACGCGCCGGTGCCAGCCGAACGCGCGCCGCCAAAAAGCATGCTTCCGTCAAAACCGGTTCACAAGTGACGAACGGCGCATCGAGCGCGGCGAACTGCTCGACTGCCCATCGATGGTATCGCTCACGCGGGTACAGATACGCGACGAGGGGGCCGGTATCGAGCAGGATACCGGTTCTCACCGGCCGAAATCGTCGAAGTACTTCGGGTTCGATGCGAGATCATCGGGACCTTCGGCGTCCTCGAAGATCAAATCTTTGGCGAGATCATGCAGACTAGGCTTGCGCGCCGGCCGGCCGGGCGGTTCGGCGCTCCCAGCGGATGGCACGGCGAGGACGAGGCGCAAGCCCTCCTCGACCAAATCTTTCAACTTACGACCGCGTAGGGCCGCTTCGGATTTGGCGAGGCGAAACAATTCGTCCGGGATTTCGACCGTAGTGCGCATATGCACATATATACAGGTTTATGGGAAAATGGCAGCTCCTTTCTTCACCACGCCGCGTCGAGCAGTTCGCGCACGACCGGCGCGCCGTCGATCTTGCGCGGGTTGGTGTGGATCCAGCGGTCGTGCATCGACAGTTCGGCGATGCGGTCGAGCTGCTCGGGCTTGACCCCGACATCGCGCAGCCGCGCCGGCAGGCCGAGGCGCAGGATCAGCCCGCCGACGATATCGGCCGCCGGCTGGCCCGGCCGTCCCAGCGCCTCGCTGACCAGCGCCTGGCGCTCGGCGTTGACCGGCGCGTTGAAGCGCAGCACATGCGGCAGCATCACGCAGGAGGTGTAGCCGTGCGGCACATCCGCGGTGCCGCCCAAGACATGGCCGATGCCGTGGCTGGCCCCCTTCGGCACGCCGGTCTGCGAGCCGACCATCGACATCCAGGCCCCGAGTTGCGCGTCGAGCCGCGCCTCGAGGTCGAAGGGATCGGCTTTGACGCCCGAGAGGCCGCGGCCGAGGAGCTTCAACGCGTGGTACGAGGCGCCCTCGGAAATCGGCTGGCACTCGGGCGAGCAGATGTCTTCGACGGCGTGGTCGACGGCGCGGATGCCGGTCGACAGGAAGAGCCACTCCGGCGTGTGAATCGTGGCACGCGGGTCGAGCAGCACGCTCTTCGGCATCATCAGCGGATGGCCGTAGCTTTCTTTGACCTGCCGCGCGGTGTCGGTGCAGCCAGCCGAGGCCGAGTATTCGCCGGCCGACAGGGTCGTCGGGATCGCGATCGTCCGCACCGCAGGCGCCTTCGCCTCCGGCCGCACGCTGCTCCCGTCCGCGGCGACCCGGGCACGGTAATTGTCGAGTTGGCCCGGCTCGGTGACGCCGTTGGCGAGGCAGAACGCCACCATCTTCGCAGCGTCGGTAACGGAGCCGCCGCCCAGGGTGGCGATCAGGTCGGCCCCGGCGGCGCGCGCCGCATTGGCGGCGTCGACGACATCCTGCCGCGGCGTATGGGCACCGATCTTCGCATGCACCCCGGCGAGGCGATTGCCGAGCGCCCGGCGCAGCTGCGCG
>JBLMXS010000196.1:0-3121 GCA_050257895.1 Thiohalocapsa sp. | reverse complement strand
ATGCCGGATGAGCAACGGCTGAGCCGCCGGCCCGACATCGAAGGGGTGTTGACCAGCCGCGGCCTGTTGTCCGGCGCGGCGCTCGAACGGGTGCGCCGGCTGGAGGCCGAAAGCGGCGAGCGCATCGACCTGATCGCGGTCAAGCTCGGGCTGATCCCAGACCGGCAGCTGGCCGAGGCCTATGCCGCGCTGCTCGGCACGCCGGTTCTCTCGCGCGAGGAGTTCCCGGCCGAGCCGGTCGCCGCCGACCGCCTGCGCCCCGCCTTTTTGAAGCGGGCCCGGGTGATCCCGCTGGCCGAGACCGACCAGGCCATCGTCGTCGGGATGGCCGACCCATTTGACGACGCCGCCGCCTCCGCGGTGCAGTTCGCGATCCGCAAGCCGGTCGAGCGCCGCGCCGCGGTGCCGACCGACGTCGATGCCGCCTACGAGCGGCTCTACGCCGAAGGCCGCTCGTCGATCGACCTGATGTACGACGCCGCCGGCGAGCGCGACGCCAGCGACCACGAATCCGATCTCGAACGCCTCAAGGACCTCGCCAGCGAAGCACCGGTCATCCGGCTGGTCAACACGCTGATCACCCGCGCCGTCGAAATGCTGGCCTCCGACATCCACCTCGAATCGGCGGAGAACGAACTGCGCGTCCGCTACCGGATCGACGGCGTGCTGCACGAGATGGAGGCGCCGCCGGCACGGCTGCGCAGCGCCATCATCTCGCGCGTCAAGATCATGGCGAAGATGAACATCGCCGAGCGGCGGCTGCCGCAGGACGGCCGCATCCGGCTGGCGGTGCGCGGCAAGGAGATCGATTTCCGCGTCTCGACGGCGCCGGCGATCCACGGCGAAAGCGTCGTCATGCGGATCCTCGACCGCGGCTCGCTGGCGCTCGATTTCCGCGTCCTCGGGTTTGACGACGACCAGCTGCCGCGATTTCTCGAAAGCCTGACGCGGCCGCACGGCATCGTGCTGGTCACCGGGCCGACCGGCAGCGGCAAGACGACAACGCTCTATGCCGCGCTAACCCGCCTCAACGCCCCCGACGTCAAGATCCTGACCGCCGAGGACCCGGTCGAGTACGTGCTGGCCGGCATCAACCAGGTGCAGGTCAACGCCGATATCGGGCTGACATTTGCCAGCGCCCTGCAGAGCTTTTTGCGCCAGGATCCCGACATCATGATGATCGGGGAGATCCGCAACCTCGAAACCGCGCAGATCGCCGTGCAGGCGGCGCTGACCGGCCATCTCGTGCTGTCGACCGTGCACACCAACGACGCCGCCAGCGCGATGACCCGCCTGCTCGACATGGGGATCGAGAACTATCTGCTGAATTCGACGATCAACGCCGTCCTGGCGCAGCGCCTCGTGCGCCAGCTCTGCCCGGAGTGCCGGCAGGCCTACGAGCCCGCGCCGGAACTTGCCGCCAGCCTCGATCTGAAGGCGGTGGCACGCGATGGCGGCGCGTTTACGCTGTACCGGCCCCAGGGCTGCCCCGCCTGCAACGGCAGCGGCTACCGCGGCCGTACGATGATCCTCGAACTGATGGTCCTCAACGACGACATCCGCTCGCTCGTGCTGCGCCAAGCGGAGGCGCGCGACATCCAGGCGGAAGCGATCGCCGGCGGCATGCAGACGATGTATGCGCACGGCATGCGCAAGGCGCTCGCCGGCATCACGACGGTCGAGGAAGTCCTGCGCGTCACCCGCGAAACCTGACGGACATGGCGCGCTTTCAGTACCAGGCACTGTCAGCCGCGGGCGAACTGGTCGCCGGCGAGATGGAGGGGCCCGATGCTGCCGCCGTCTTCGCCCGTCTCAACGAGCAGGCGCTGCTGCCGATCGAGGCCAGTGAGAAGCGCGCCGGCTACAGCATCGAGCTGAGTTTCTCGCGCCGCAGCGGCTTTCCGCAAGGCGACCTCGCGCTGTTCGTCCAGCAGCTGGCGCGCCTCCTGCACGCGAGCCTGCCGCTCGACCGCGCCCTCGAGATCCTGACGACGCTGATGGAAAAGCGGCAGACGCAGCGCATCGTCGGCGATCTGTTGGCGCGGGTGCGCGACGGCTCCAGCCTCGCCGAGGCGATGGCGCAACAGGATGAGGCGTTCCCCGGAGTGTGCGTCACGATGGTGCGGGCCGGCGAGGAGGCCGGCGCGCTGCGCACGGTGCTCGCGCGCGTCGCCGATTTCCTGGTGCGCTCCGAGGCGATCCGGCAGAAGGTCATCTCGGCGATGATCTACCCGGCCCTCCTCTCGGTGGTGGCGCTGGGGGCGGTGGTGCTGATCCTCATTTTCGTGCTGCCGCAGTTCGAGACGATGTTTGAGGACGCCGGCTCGAAACTGCCGACCGCGACCCGGCTGATCATGGCCGTCAGCCACGGGCTGCGCGATTACTGGTGGCTCTTACTGCTGGTGATTGCGGTCGGCGCGGGGGCGGCGCAAATGCTGCTGCGGCAATCGGGGGTGATCGCGCTGCGCGACCGGGTGGCGCTGCGCCTGCCGCTCCTGGGCGGCCTTGTCACCCGCTTCGAGACGGCGCGCTTCACTCGCAGCCTCGGGGTGCTGCTTGGCAATGGCGTGCCGGCCTCGCGCGCGCTCAGCCTTGCCGGTGCGACGGTCGGCAACCGCGTGCTGACCGAGGCGATCGAGATGCTGGCGGGCCGCTTCAAGGAAGGCGAGGGGCTGGCGACCTCGCTCGCCGCCGCCGGCTGCTTTCCCAACCTGGTGATCCAGCTGATCGAGATCGGCGAAGAGACGGGGCGGCTGGAGGAGATGCTGCAGGAGATCGCCGACATCTACGATCGCGAGGTCGAGCGCATGCTCGAGCGGCTCCTGGCGCTGCTGGTGCCGGCCATCACGATCCTGATGGGGGTCGTCGTCGCGCTGATCGTGGCCGCCGTGATGACCGCGATGGTCAGCATCAACGAACTCATCGTCTGACGGCGGCCGGCGGTGCGCAGCCTCCCGCATCTCCATCCGCCGCGGCATCCTGCCGGGCATCCTCGGGGCCGCTGCGACGCGGGGTTCACGATCATCGAAATGATGGTGGTGCTGTCGATCCTGGCGATCGCGATGAGCGCCGCGCCGGCGATCATGGCCGGGCTTGCCGGCGCCCGGCTGCGGGCGGCGAG
>JBLMXS010000195.1:0-8891 GCA_050257895.1 Thiohalocapsa sp. | reverse complement strand
TTGCGCGGCGAGGCGCATCCGAAGGTGCAGGTTGCCAATTGCGACATCGCGCTGGCGCACGGCACCGGCGGCTCGCTCGGCACCCGCCACGCTGCCGCCACCGTGATCATGGAAAGGGAGTAAGGGCGATGGCCGAAAAGCTGATGGCGCAGGACCGCAAGATCATCGCGCCGCCGGTCAACCCCGAGACCCAGCCTTTCTGGGACGCCGCCGGCGAAGGCAAGCTCCTCTACAAGAAATGCACCGCATGCGGCGAACCGCATTTCTACCCGCGCGACCATTGCCCGTTCTGCTTCAGCGACAAGACCGAATGGGCCGAAGCCTCGGGCCGCGGCACGATCTACACCTACAGCGTGATGCGCCGCGCCCCCATTCCCTATGCGATCGCCTATGTCGAACTCGCCGAGGGGCCGCGGATCATGACCAACATCGTCGATTGCGACTTGAACGGCCTGAAGATCGGCCAAGCCGTCCGCCTCGTCTTCAAGCCCAGCGACGGCGGCCCGCCGGTGCCGATGTTCACGCCGGCGTAAACCGACACGATGTCGACGTAGGATGGGCTGAGCGCAGCGAAGCCCATCGTTATTTGCGGGTGCGCCGGATGATGGGCTTCGCTAGGCTCAGCCCATCCTACGAGGGTTCGGAAGAGGGAGAGCGGGGTCATGGACGCACTGGAAACGCGGCTGGCGACGCGGCCGGCGCATATCAGCCCGGAGGAGTGGGCGGTCAGGGTCGATCTTGCGGCGTGCTACCGCCTCATCGCGCATTTCGGCTGGGATGACCTGGTGCTGACGCACAATTCGGCGCGCGTGCCGGGGCATCCCGACCAGATGCTGATCAATGCGTCGGGGCTGATGTTCGACGAGATCACCGCCTCGAACCTGCTCAAGGTCGACATCAATGACGGTCATCTGATCGAGCCGTCGGAACACGAGCCGATCAACGCCGGCGTCGTCATCCACGGCGCGATCTATCTCGGCCGGCCCGACGTGCAATGCGTCGTCCACACCCATACCGAGGCCGACATTGCGGTCGGGGTCCTGGAGGAGGGGCTGTTGCCGCTGTCGCAGTGGGCGATGCGCTTCTACAACCGGCTCGGCTACCATGATTACGAGGGCGTCTCGCTCGACATGGACGAGCGCGAGCGGCTTGCCCACAGTATCGGTCAGCACCCGGTGTTGGTGTTGCGCAACCACGGCCTGTTGGCGACCGGCCGCAACGTCGCCGAGGCCTTTTCGCTGACCTACCATTTCGAGCGGTCGGCCGAGGCGCAATTGAAGATCCAGGCGGCGACCGCGGCCGGCGGCAGGATGGTGGTCCCGTCGCCCGACACCTGCGAGCGGCAGGCGGCGCAGTTCCAGGGGAACATGCCGCGCCTGCAGGGCCAGCGCGAGTGGCCGGCGCTTCTGCGGCTGTGCGACCGGCTGGACTCCGGCTACCGCACCTGAGAGGAGGTCCGCCCAAAGGTAAGGCGGAAAAGCGCAGCGCATTCCGCCATGCCGGGTCGGCGGATGCGCTCCGCTTATCCGCCCTACCAGCGGACGAGGATAACGGCGCGCTGGGTCATCGCCCCGCGAGCGCGCGGGCCAGCTGGCTGACCGCCTCCTGGTGGCGCTCGTTCTGGATTTCCGAGAAGTTACGCGCGATTTCCAGCAGCATCCGCTGATGCGGCGTCGCCGGCCGCGGCGCCTCTTCGCCCAGGCCCTCGTAGAAATAGGTGATCGGCGCATTCAGCACGCGCGCGATCTCGTATAGCCGCCCGGCCGACACGCGGTTGATGCCGCGCTCGTATTTGTGGGCCTGCTGGTAGGTCACGCCGATCATCTCGGCAAGTTGTTGCTGGGTCAGCCCAAGCATGATGCGACGTTCGCGGATGCGGGCGCCGACATGATCGTCGATCGCCGCCGTAGACCGTCCTCTTCTCGGCTTTGCCATGTGACTTCACCCACACTTGTGTTAGTGCGGACGCATCCCCGCGCACGGTCACGTCCCGCCTTTCCCGTCAACGCGAACAAGCTGCGGAAATTCCCAACCTGCCCAGCCCTTCACGCCGAGCTGGAAAGAGCAGCGCCAATGGAACGATCGGCAACACCCCAATGCAACCGCCGCGGCGATCCGCGCCGCACAGTAATCCGCAAGGCGTCGAGCTCGATGCTGAAAGACAAATGCCGCTCCCAGCGGCGGCGCGGCGCGGCCGCGCCCGGCGACGCTAAGCCCTGCCCCGGAACGATTTTGCCGCAGCCGCCATTCTCGTTGGTCGGTTCGCGCTGCGGCACGGAGCGGGGATGCGGAGTGGGATTGGGCAGCGCATGAACGGCAGATCATGCGCCTTGTTGGGGGCGGCACTGGTCATGCTGCTGGCGCTCCCGATGCCGGCCTTCGCGGCGGAGAGCGGCCACGGCTCGGACGCCGTATTCCTGTGGGAAATCGTGCTGCTTCTGGTCGCCGGCCGGCTGCTCGGCGAGGCGATGCAGCGGCTCGGGCAGCCGGCCGTCATGGGTCAGCTGCTGGCCGGCGTGCTGCTCGGCCCGAGTGTCTTGGGGGCAGCGCTGCCGCAGGTGCAGCAGGCTCTGTTTCCCGGCACGCCGGCGCAGAGCGCGATGATCGGCGCCGTCGCGCAGCTCGGCATCCTGATGCTGCTGCTGTTGACCGGCATGGAGACCGACCTGTCGCTGGTGCGGCGCACCGGCAAGACGGCAGTCAGCACCTCGCTCGCCGGGATTGCCGTGCCGTTCATGCTCGGCTTCGGGCTCGGCGAGCTGCTGCCGGCCTCGATGCTGCCCAACCCCCAGCAGCGCCTTATCACCGCGCTCTTCCTCGGCACCGCGCTGTCGATCTCGTCGGTTAAGATCGTCGCGATGACGATCCGGGATCTCGGCTTCATGCGCCGGATGCTCGGGCAGATCACCGTCGCCGCCGCGATCATCGACGACACGATCGGCTGGATCATCCTGTCGGTCATCCTCGGGATCGCCGAGCGCGGGCATTTCGAGCTCACGGGATTCGCCCAAAGCGTAGTCGGCACGCTCCTCTTTCTCGCGCTGAGCTTCACGCTGGGCCGGCGGCTGGTGTTCCTCCTCATCCGCTGGGTCAACGACAATTTCGTCGTCGACCTGCCCGTCATCACCGCCATTCTCGTTGTCATGGGGCTGATGGCGCTGATCACGCAGGCGATCGGCGTCCACACCGTGCTCGGCGCGTTCGTCGCCGGCATGCTGGTCGGCCAGTCGCCGATCCTGACGCGGCATATCGAGAACCAGCTGCGCGGCCTGATCGTGGCCCTCTTCATGCCCGTGTTCTTCGGGATCGCGGGCCTCGAGGCCCGCCTCGATGCGCTGGCCCAGCCGAAATACCTGCTGCTGTCGCTTGCGCTGATCGTCATCGCGAGCGTCGGCAAGTTCACCGGCGCGTTTCTCGGCGGTCGCTTTGGCGGCCTGACATGGCGCGAGTCGGCGGCGCTGGGCTGCGGCATGAACGCCCGCGGCTCGACGGAGGTGATCGTCGCGACGATCGGTTTGGCGACCGGCGCGCTGAGCCAGAACCTGTACACGATGATCCTGACGATGGCCGTCGTCACGACGATGGCGATGCCGCCGATGCTGCGCTGGGCCTTGGCGCGGGTGCCGCTGGGCCCCGAGGAGCAGGTCCGGCTCGAGCGCGAGGAGTTCGAGGCCAAGGGCTTCGTCACCAACATCGAGCGGCTGCTCGTCGCGGTCGACGACAGCGCCAGCGGCCAGTTCGCGTCCCGGCTGAGCGGCCGGTTGGCCGGATCCCTGCGCATCCCGACAACGATCGTCAGTCTCACTGCCGAGCCGCGGTCGCCCCAGCGCGTCGCCGTGCCGGGCGCCCCGGCGCGCGCCGAGCGCCTGGCAAAGGCGCTCGCCGAGGACGCCAAGCCGGACGTTGCCGAAGAAACCAAGCCGCCGGCGCCGGTCGACATCACGACGCGCGAGAAGGCGACGCCCGCCGACGAGGCGGTCGCCGAGGAAGCGCGCAAGGGCTATGATTTCCTCGTCGTCGGCGTCGAGCCGACCGCCGCCCGCGACGGCTTTGACGCCCAGGTGGCGCGGGTCGTCGCGGGGTTCGACGGGCCCTACGGCATCGTCGCCGCCCGCGGCGCCTTCCGGCGGCCGCATTTTCGCCAGGCGCTCGATATCCTGGTGCCGGTCACCGGCACCGCCTATTCGCGGCGCGGCGCGGAGGTCGCTCTGGCCCTGGCCCGCGCCGATTACGGCAGTGTCACCGCGCTCTATGTCGCACCGCCGGAAGCCGCGCCGTGGCACAGCCCGTTGCGCTATCCCTTCGCGATCGGCACCGGCGGCAACGCAATCCTGCGCGAGATCGTCGAGATCGGCGACAAGATGGGCGTCCCGGTGCGCACGATGGTGCGCAGCGACGCCAGCGCCGCCGAAGCGATCGCCACCCATTTCGAGCTCGGCAACCACAACCTCCTCGTCATGGGCGTCAGCCCGCGCCCGGGCGAGACGCTGTTCTTCGGCGCCGTTCCGGCCGCGCTCCTCGAACGCTGCCAGCGCTCGATCCTGTTCGTCTCCAGCTGACCCGGCAGAGTTGTTCCTCCCCCGCTACGCAGGGGAGGAGCAGCCAGCTTCGTGCAAAGGCACGGGTACGCGGCGCTTGCGGTGGTGCCGGCCGGGGCGGCAAGCTAGCCGTCTTTGTGCGACCGCTTGTTTCACGAAAGGCATGCGATGACCGAACCCGGCGGCGCCTCGCGCCATGGCCTGTCCCGCGGGCTGACGAATTACGGCGACCCCGATTTCGCGCTCTATCTGCGCCGGTCGTTCGCCCGCTCGATGGGCTATTCGAGCGAGATGCTGCAGAAACCGGTGATCGGCATAGCCGACACGCGCTCCGGCTTCAACAATTGCCACCGCCATTTCCCGGAGCTGATCGAGGCGGTTAAGCGCGGCGTCTTGGCCGCCGGCGGCCTGCCGCTGGTGTTCCCGACGATCTCCTTGGGCGAAGTCTTCCTCAACCCGACCAGCCTAATGTTCCGCAACCTGATGGCGATGGACACCGAGGAGATGATCCGCGCCCAGCCGATGGATGCGGTGGTGCTGGTCGGCGGCTGCGATAAAACCGTGCCGGCGCAGCTGATGGGCGCGCTGTCGGCGAACCGGCCGGCGATCGGCCTCGTCGCCGGCCCGATGCTGACCTCGCGCTGGCATGGCGAGCGGCTCGGGGCCTGCACCGACTGCCGCCGCTTCTGGGCCAAGTTCCGCGCCGGCGAGGTGACGCCTGGCGAAATCGACGAGATCGAAGGCAACCTCGCGACGACGGCCGGTACCTGCGCGGTGATGGGCACCGCCAGCACGATGGCCTCGATCGCCGAGGCGCTCGGCATGATCCTGCCCGGCAGCGCGGCGATCCCGGCGGTGCATGCCGACCGGCTGCGTGCCGCCGAGGCCACCGGCCGCGCCGCGATGCGGCTGGCGGCCGAAGGGCTGACGCCCGACCGCATCGTCACGCCGCATTCGGTCGAGAACGCGCTGCGCGTGCTGATGGCGATCGGCGGTTCGACCAACGCGGTCTTGCACTTGACCGCGATCGCCGGCCGCGCCGGCGTCGACATCGATCTGAAACGCCTCAACGAGATCAGCGACACGACGCCGGTGATCGTCGATTTGAAGCCGACCGGGCCGCATTACATGGAGGATCTGTTCGCCGCCGGCGGCATCGGCGCGGTGCTGCGCGAATTGCAGCCATTGTTGCACCTCGAGTGCCTGACGGTGGCCGGCGAGACGCTGGGCGAGCGGCTGGCCGGGTCGGTCGAGCGCCCGGTGGACCGCGATGTCGTGCGGCCGCTCGCCGAGCCATTGCAGGGGACGGGCGGGCTCGTCGCGCTGTTCGGCTCGCTGGCGCCGAAGGGCGCGATCTTCAAGCGCTCGGCGGCCGATCCGCAGTTGTTCGAGAAAGAGGGCCGGGCGGTGGTCTTCACCTCGCTCGAGGATTTGTCGGCCCGCATCGACGACCCCGGCCTCGACGTGACGCCGGACGATTTTCTCGTGCTGCAGCATGCCGGGCCGTTGTCGCCGTCGGGGATGCCTGAGGCCGGCTACCTGCCGATCCCGCAAAAGCTGGCGCGGGCCGGCGTCAAGGACATGGTCCGCATCTCCGACGCGCGGATGAGCGGGACCGCCTACGGCTCGATCGTCCTGCATGTCACCCCGGATGCGGCGTCGGGCGGGCCGCTCGCCAAGGTGCGCAACGGCGACCGCATCCACCTGTCGGTCAGGGAGCGGCGCATCGACCTGCTGGTGCCGCCCGAGGAATTGGCGCACCGGAAGGCGGCGCCGGCGCCGGTGCCGGAGCGGGGCTACGCGCGGCTCTACCGCCGCGAGATCCTGCAGGCCGACCGCGGCTGCGATTTCGACTTCCTGCGCAAGCACCCGCTCGGCGACGGCCGGGCCTTGTGATGCCTCTTGACCCATCTCCAGCCAGATCCCGGCGCAGGCCGGGATCTATCAAGGCACCACTCGAGACGCGGGGCAATGGGTCCTTGCCTCCGCAGGGACCTGGCGGAGCGGTGATCGGATGAACGCCCCGATCCCGGGGCGGGCGC
The DNA here is from genome assembly GCA_050257895.1 of Thiohalocapsa sp. Lineage (GTDB taxonomy): Bacteria > Pseudomonadota > Alphaproteobacteria > ATCC43930 > CGMCC-115725 > DATARH01. The sequence continues at coordinate 2,311 of JBLMXS010000195.1, read as the reverse complement.
AGGCGGTGCTCGAGTTCTGGTTTGGGGCGGCACACGATCCCGAGCGCGAGACGCATCGCGAGATCTGGTTCCGCAGCACCGCCGAACACGATGCGCGGTTGCGGCAGCTGTTCCTCGGCGATTACGAGCGGGCCGCGGCCGGCGAGTTCGCCGCCTGGGAGGCGGCGCCGGAAAGCGCTTTGGCGCTGGTGCTGCTGCTCGATCAGATCCCGCGGAACATCTTTCGCGACACGCCGCGCGCCTATGTGGCGGACGCGCTGGCGCGCCAGGTCGCCGACCGGGCGCTGGCAAAGGGCTTCGACCAGGCGCTCCCTGCGTCCTGGCGCAAGTTCTTCTATATGCCGCTGCATCACAGCGAGAACCTCGCCGACCAGCGGCGTTCGCTGGAATTGTTCGAGACGCTGCCGGACTATACCGGCCGCGAGGGCACGCGCCGCTACGCGATGCGATATATCGACGTGATTGCGCGGTTCGGCCGATTTCCGCACCGCAATGTCATCCTCGGCCGGCAGTCGACGCCGGAGGAGCTGGCGTTCCTGGAGGCGGCGAGACGGGCGCGGGAGGAGGGGCGGGATGAACCGGCTTAACGGCAAGGCAGCATTGATCAGCGGCGCGGCGCGCGGCATTGGCGGCGAGACGGCGCGGCTGATGGTAGAGGCCGGCGCGTGTGTGGCAATCGCCGACGTACTCGACGAGCGCGGCCGCGAGACCGCGAAGATGCTCGGCGAGAACGCGCTCTACCTGCATCTCGACGTGACGAGCGAAGAGGACTGGAACGCTGCCGTCGCTGCGGTGGTCGCCCGCTTCGGCAAGCTCGACATCCTCGTCAACAATGCCGGCCTCTTTCTCGGCAAGGACATCGAGAGCGCGACGCTTTCCGAGTGGCAGCGCCTCGCTGCCGTCAACCTGACCGGCGTCTTTCTCGGCACCAAGCTGGCCTTGCCGGCCTTGCGACTGGCGGCGCAGACCAGCGCCCACGGCAGCGCCATCGTCAACCTCGCCTCGACCGCCGGCCTCGTCGGCTCGACGCAGGACCCGCTCTATTCGATGACGAAAGGCGGCGTCACCCTCTTCACCAAGTCCGCGGCGCTCGAATTCGCCCGCAAAGGCTACCGGATCCGCGTCAATTCGATGCATCCCGGCACGATCGACACCGACATGGGCGACCAGGTGCTGGTCGCGCGCGCCCGCAATATCGGCACCAACGACATCGCGGCGGCGCGCCAGCAGGTCCTGGAGCGGCTGCCGATCGGCCGCATGGGCACGCCCAACGACATCGCCAAGGGCATCCTCTTTCTCGCCTCGGACGACGCCGCCTTCATGACCGGCAGCGCCCTCGTCATCGACGGCGGCATCACCGCGCAATAGCCGCCCGGCTTAGCCCAGTGCTGTAAGCAAGTGACATGGCCCGGTCAGCCCACAACCTCCGGGAGCGAATAGTCAGCGGCAACACCAAAAACGTCGGCTTCGCAGAGTTTCAGCGGTTGGTCGTGGCGTTTGGCTTCCAGGTGCGCCGAGTCAGCGACAGTCACTACATATACAGCCATCCGCAGGTGCCGGCCCTGGCGGCAACCCGGCGGAAGCGCTATCGGAGGTTCAACAGGCAGTGGCGACTTGGCTGGCGGTCGCCCAGGAGGACGGGCTGGCCATTCCCGAGCCGAGTTCCGATTGTCGGAGGACCGCCGCGGCTGAATAGCGCGCATCGCTAAGCGCGCCGCGGGACCGCGTCACGATGCGGCGGTGCCCGGTCGGACGTGCAGCAGCTCGTCGACGGATTGCTTGAGCCACAGCCAGGCAAAGCCGGCCACCGCGAAAATCGCGATGCCGCCGATGATCAGCGCCGCGAGGGCGATGATCAGCAGGCGGTGCGCCAGCGCCGCCATGGCCGACGCTGCCATTTCGGCGATGCCATCGAGGACCATCGGAAATGCCGTCAGCCAGTCCATAACGGCAATCCTCGCGGCGCTTCCTTAAGATTGCCTCTACGCGCCGCCGGTCGGGTCTTTCGGCATGCCCGATTGATCTATTGTCCTGGCGGCGGGTTCGCCCAGCGGATGGTGGGGCCTGACCGTGTCGAGGCGGGCGATGGCTGAGACGAGGACCCGACAGCGGGTCTCGCGCCGGCGTCCGGCTGGACTGGCGCAGTTGCAGTGCCGGAGCGCTCGATCTGGCGGTGTGACCGCGTGACCACCGTCCGCACCGTCGTTCGCGCTTTTCGCGGCGCTGGCTGCTTCTCGCTCGCCGGCGGTGCCGGCGCCGCTGCAGCAGCGGCGCTTGGGGGTGCTTCCTCGGGGCGGCCGCGACCCGCCAG
>JBLMXS010000194.1:0-5989 GCA_050257895.1 Thiohalocapsa sp. | reverse complement strand
CAAAGATCTCGCGGCCGTCGACGATGGTGCGCTCGATGCGGCCTTCGACAGGGCGGCCGTCGAACGGGGCGTTTTTCGACTTCGAGCGGAAATCGTCGGGGCGCAGGCGCCATTTGGCGTCGGGGTCGAAGACGACGAGGTCGGCCGGTGCGCCGGGCCGCAACGTGCCGGCCGCGAGCCCGAGGATCTGCGCCGGGGCGACCGTCAGCCGCCGCAACACCTCGATCAGCGTCATGTGACGGGTGTGGTAGAGCTCAAGCGACAACGGCAACAGCGTCTCCAGCCCGACAATGCCGTAGCTTGCCGAGCTGAACGGCAGGCGCTTCGAATCCTGGTCCCACGGCGCGTGGTCGCTGGCGATCGCGTCGATCGTGCCGTCGGCGAGCGCTGCGACGACCGCCTGCCGGTCGGCTTCGCTGCGCAACGGCGGCGACAGCTTGGCGAAGGTGCGGTAGTCGCCGATCGCAGTCTCGTTGAGCGTGAAATAGGGCGGCGCGGTATCGCAGGTCACCGGCAGCCCGGCCGCTTTGGCGGCGCGGATCGCGGCGATCGCCGCCGCGGTCGAGACGTGCGCGATGTGGTAGCGGCAGCCGGTGATCGCGACGAGCCGCAAATCGCGCTCGACCATGATGACTTCGGCCATAGGCGTGATGCCGGCGAGCCCCAGCCTCGTCGCGACCTCGCCCTCGCTGACTTCGCCGGCGCCGGCGAGGCTCGGCTCCTCGGGGTGCTGGATTACCAGCTGGTCGAAGCTGCGGGCGTAGGCGAGGAGGCGCCGCATCACCAGCGCGTCGGCAACGGCCTTGACGCCGTCGGTGAAGCCGACCGCGCCGTTCGCGGCCAGGAGGCCGATCTCGGTCAACTCGCGGCCCTTGAGGCCCTTGGTGGCGGCGGCGTAGGTGTGGATCTTGGCGAGCTTCACCTCGCGGGCGCGGCGGGCAAGGAACTCGACGACCGAGACGTCGTCGACCGGCGGTTCGGTGTTCGGCAATGCCACCATCGTCGTGACGCCGCCGGCGGCGGCCGCCTGACCACCCGACTCGATCGATTCCATGTGCTCTGCGCCGGGCTCGCGCAGTTGCACGCGCATGTCGACTAGGCCGGGGGCGAGGCATAGCCCGCCGAGGTCGACCCGCTCCGTCTCGCCGCCGACGCCGAGATCGCCGCCGATCGCGGCGATCCGCTCGCCCTCGACAAGCAATTCGCCGCGCGCATCGAGACCGTTAGCTGGGTCGAGCAGGCGGGCATTGCGGTAGAGGCGGCGGGCGCCCGTCACACGCTTACCCCCACCCTAACCCTGCCGCCAGCGGGGGAGGGGACCTTCGATGTGTGCGGGGAGGGGTTACATCGCAAGCGGAACGACGGCTCCCTCCCCCGCAGGCGGGGGAGGGAGGGGGTGGGGGTCCCCTTCGCCATAGCCGCTACTGCACCGGCGGGTTGTTGCCGCCGCTGGCGCCGAGGATTTCGAGGCAGGCCATGCGCACCGCCACCCCCATCTCGACCTGCTGGCGGATGAGGCTCCGATCGATGTCGTCGGCGACCTCGCTGCCGATCTCGACGCCGCGGTTCATCGGCCCCGGGTGCATGATCAGCGCGTCCGGCTTCGCCAATTTCAGCTTGTCGTAATCGAGCCCGAAGAAGTGGAAGTATTCGCGCGTCGACGGCACGAACGAGCCGTGCATGCGCTCCGACTGCAGCCGCAGCATCATCACGATGTCGGCGTCCCTGAGCCCCGCCGCCATGTCGTGAAACACCTCGACGCCGAGCGTCTCGATCGCCGCCGGCAGCAAGGTGCGCGGCGCCACGACCCGCACCCGCGCCCCCATCGCATTGAGCAGCCAGATGTTGGAGCGGGCGACGCGGCTGTGCAGGACGTCGCCGCAGATCGCGACGACGAGGCCGCCGACCTTCCCCTTGCGGCGGCGGATCGTCAGCGCGTCGAGCAGGGCTTGCGTCGGATGCTCGTGGCTGCCGTCGCCGGCGTTGATGACCGAGCAGTCGACCTTTTCCGACAACAGCTGCACGGCGCCCGATTCGGGATGCCGCACGACCAGCACGTCGGGGTGCATCGCATTCAGGGTCATCGCCGTGTCGATCAACGTCTCGCCCTTGCGCATCGAGGAGACCGCGACCGCCATGTTGATGACGTCGGCGCCGAGCCGTTTGCCGGCGACCTCGAACGAGGTGCGGGTGCGCGTCGAATTCTCGAAGAAGCAGTTGATGAGGGTGCGGCCGCGCAGCATCGCGCGCTTCTTCTCGGCCTGGCGGCTCAGCTCGACATAGGTATCGGCGAGATCGAGCAGGTGTTCGATATCCTCGCGGCTCAGCCCCTCTATGCCGAGCAGATGTCGGTGCGCGAAGACGTGTGGCTGCATGAGCTTCGGACTATAGGGGAGGGAAGCCGGAGCGCAAGGGGAGCGGGTAGGATCGGTTTAGCGGAGCGAAACCCATCACCGGCGGATGCGTCCCGTGAAACGGTGGGTTACGCTTCGCTAACCCAGCCTACGAGGTTTCGTGATGGCGGAGGAAACGGTTCGGCTGGCGCGCTATGCGGCGGCGCTCAGATACGAGGATCTGCCGGCGGAGGTGGTGGCGGCGGCGAAGGATTGCATCATCGACACGGTGGCGGCCTGCATCTGCGGCAGCGCCTTGCCGTGGAGCCGCATCGTCATCGACTATGCCGAGCGCACCGGGCCAGGCGGCGCGAGCCGAATTCTCGGGCGCGGCACGGCGGTGCAGGCGCCGGCGGCGGCGCTCGCCAACGGTGCGCTGTCGCACGCCTTCGAGCTCGACGCGCTGACCCGGCCCGGCGCCGGCGCGCATCCTGGCGGCACCGTCCTGCCGCCGGCATTGGCGGTGGCGCAGCAGGCGGATGTCAACGCCAGCGGCAAGGATCTGATCGCCGCCTTTGTCGCCGGCAACGAGGTGATGATCCGCATCGGCCGCGCCACCGGCCACACCAACGAAGGGCGCGGCTTTCATGCGCCGGGCACCACCGGCCCGTTCGGCGCGGCAGTTGCCTGCGGCCGTCTCCTCAAGCTCGACGCTGCGACGATGACGAACGCGCTCGGCATTGCCGGGTCGCTCGCCGGCGGCCTCCTTGAATTCGCGCGCGGCGACGGCGGCATGGTGAAGCGGCTGCATCTCGGGCGCGCCTCGGAGGCGGGGGTGCTGGCGGCGAGCCTTGCCGCTTCCGGCTTCACCGGTCCCCGCACCGTCATCGAGGGCGAGTTCGGCTTCCTCAAGGTGTTCTGCACCGAGTTCGACCTGGCCGAACTGACCAAAGGCCTCGGCCACGAATACGTGACGCTGAGCACCGTCTTGAAGCGCTATCCGGTGCATGCGACGGCGCATGCCGCGGTGAAGGCCGTGCGCGACCTCAAGGCCGAGCACGGCTTCGCAGCGGGCGATGTCGAAGGGATCAGCGTCACCGGCAACCGCCGCATGCTCGAGCGCCACAACATCCTCGAACCCGCCGATCTGATGCTGGCGCAGTATTCGATCCCGTTCTGCGTCGCGCTGGCCCTGCATCGCGAGGCACGCGACCCGGATAGCTACGATGAGAGCGCCCTTGCCGATCCGCAGATCCGTGCGCTGACCCGGCGCGTGCGGCTGGTGCCCGAAGCGGACGGCGGCCATGGCGCCGGCGGCAGCACCGTGACGGTGACGCTCGCCGACGGGAGGCGGCTCGAACGCCATGAGCCGAGCGGCCTGTTGCAGCCGGGCGAGCTGGAGGACAAGTTCACCCGGCTGACCCGCGGCGTCCTTGCTGACCGCAGTACGCAGCTTTACCAACGTTTGCAGGGCCTCGAGACGGAAGACCGCCTCGATTGGCTCGGCGCCTGAGCCGCCGCTATGTCATCCCGGCGCAGGCCGGGATCCACGTCGGCGATATGGAAGCTGTCGAAGCGTGGGTCCCGGCCTTCGCCGGGACGACGAGAGTTGCTATATCTGGGCAAGTCCCGAACGCGGAGAGGATAGCCATGTGGTCGTTGCGCAAGAAGCTGGAGATCCCGACCCCAGAGCAGTGCCTGCCGGGCCGCGCCATCCGCATGCGGGTGCCGGAGCAGCATTTCGTCAACGGCCACCCTTTGGAGGCGCCCTATCCGCAGGGGCTGGAGCAGGCCGTTTTCGGGATGGGCTGCTTCTGGGGCGCCGAGCGCAAGTTCTGGGAGGCGCCGGGCGTTTGGACGACGGCGGTCGGCTATGCCGGCGGCTCGACCCCGAACCCGACCTACGAGGAGGTGTGCAGCGGCCAGACCGGCCACACCGAGGCTGTGCTGGTGGTGTTCGATCCCGCCCGGACCAGCTACGAGGCGCTTCTCAGGATCTTCTGGGAGAACCACGACCCGACCCAGGGCATGCGCCAGGGCAACGACGTCGGCACGCAATACCGCTCGGCAATCTACACCTATTCGCCCGGGCAGCTGGCCGCCGCCGAAGCCTCGCGCGAGGCCTTCCAGGCAAATCTGCGCGCGGCCGGCTACGGCGCCATCACCACCGAGATCCGCGAGGCGCCGCAATTCTACTTCGCCGAGGACTACCACCAGCAATACCTGGCGAAGAACCCGTACGGCTATTGCGGCCTCGGCGGCACCGGCGTCTCCTGCCCGGTCGGGACGGAGGTGCGCGCCTGACCGCCATCTATATAGACGCCGACGCCTGCCCGGTGCGCGAGGAGGTCTATCGCGTCGCCGCGCGGCTCGCGGTACCGGTCTTCGTCGTCAGCAATTTCTCGCGTCCGATCCGCCCGCCGGGGCTGCCGAACGTCAAGCTGGTGATGGCCGGGGACGGCTTCGACGCGGCCGACGACTGGATTGCCGGCCATATCGGAGCCGGCGATCTGTGCGTCACTGCTGACATCCCGCTCGCCGGCCGCGTCCTGGCGGCAGGGGCCCGCGCCGTCGCGCCGAACGGCCATGTGTGGACCGCCGCCAATATCGGCGGGGCGCTGGCGGGGCGCGAGCTGTCGCGCCACTTGCGCGAGTTGGGGCTCGATGGACGCGGTCCCTCGGCCTTCACCAAAGCCGATCGGTCGCGCTTTCTCGGCGCGCTCGACGGCGAAGTGCGGCGGGCGCTGCGCGACGCGCCAGGCGAGCCGCCACTCGCCCCGGCAGTGCCGGCCCGGGGAACCGGCGGCAACGGTTGAAGCGGCGCCCGCACTCCGCTATCTGACCTGTCGTGCCGGCTTAGCTCAGCGGTAGAGCAACCGCCTTGTAAGCGGTAGGTCGTGTGTTCGATCCACACAGCCGGCACCATCGAAAGGCACCGTCGTCACGTTGGCCGTAATGTTACCGTGCGTCCGGAAGAAGCGGCGATCGCTGTCCGCACAAGCAAAAGCGGCGGCTCTTACGCCGACAGGCGTCGCGTGGTCCGCCAACGCGCTACTCCGATGCCGTGGCTAGGTAGCCCTCGCGGGTCTGCGGCAGACGGCGGCTCAGCAGCCGCGAGGCGACGACGGTACGCAGGATCTGGGCGGTGCCGCCGCCAATCGTGAACATCCGCGCATCGCGCACCATTCGTTCCAGCGGCCGGTTGCGCGAGTAGCCGGCCGCGCCAAACAGCTGCAGCGCATCGTTGGTCACCTTGATCGCCATCTCGGAGGTGAAGATCTTGGCCTGCGCCGCCTCGGTCGGATCCGGGAAGCCGTTACCGGCGCCGGAGGCGGCCTTGTAGACCAAAAGCCGCGCCGCGGCGAGCTGCGTCGCCATGTCGGCCAGCATCCATTGCACGCCCTGGAATTCGCAGATCGGCCGGCGGAACTGCTCGCGTTCCTGGCTGTAGGCCAAGCCAAGCTCGTAGGCGCCTTGGGCAAGACCGAGCGCCACCGCGGCGGCGCCGACGCGCTGCCCGTTATAGGCGTATTCATCATTTCTTTTCCAACAAGGCACATACACGACAACTTCCGGATAGAAAGTTTCCGATTAACGACGTTGAAAATATTTTTCATAAGCACAACATCATACAAAGCCTGTCATAATTATAATAT
>JBLMXS010000193.1:0-9154 GCA_050257895.1 Thiohalocapsa sp. | reverse complement strand
GGCGCCAGCCGCTACGACCTCGACCGCTTCGGCGTCGTCTTCCGCCCGAGCCCGCGCCAGTCCGACGTGATGATCGTCGCCGGCACGCTGTGCAACAAGATGGCGCCGGCACTGCGCAAGGTCTACGACCAGATGGCCGAGCCGCGCTGGGTGATCTCGATGGGCTCGTGCGCCAACGGCGGCGGCTACTATCATTATTCCTATTCGGTGGTGCGCGGTTGCGACCGCATCGTGCCGGTCGACATCTACGTCCCGGGCTGCCCGCCGACCGCCGAGGCGTTGCTCTACGGCGTCCTCTTGCTGCAGAAGAAGATCAAGCGGGAACGCCGCTTCCGGCGCGGCTGATCAGGTATTACTCGTCATGCATGTCATTGCGAGCGCAGCGAAGCAATCTCGGGAAGCCGGGCTATGCTCGGTCGCGATCGCTTCGTCGCTGGCGCTCCTCGCAATGACGTCTCGGACCGCCTGAATGGACGACAAGCTGACAGCCTTGGCCGACTACGTCGCGGCGGCGCTGCCCGGCGCCGTCACCGGGCACGACATCCGCTACGGCGAGCTCTGCGTCGCGGTCGAGCGCGAGGCGCTGGCGCGGGTGCTGCAATTCCTGCGCGACGACCCGCGCTGCCGCTTCACGCTGTTATGCGACATCTGCGGGGTCGACTACCCCGATCGGCCGTCGCGGTTCGACGTCGTCTACAACCTGCTCTCGGTCAGTCTCAACCAGCGCATCCGCCTCAAGGTCGTGACCGACGAGGAGCAGCCGGTGCCGTCGGCGACCGGGCTCTACAGCTGCGCCGGCTGGTGGGAGCGCGAGGCCTGGGACCTGTTCGGCATCTATTTTAGCGACAACGAGGATTTGCGCCGCATCCTGACCGATTACGGCTTCGAGGGGCACCCGCTGCGCAAGGACTTCCCGCTGACCGGCTATGTCGAACTGCGCTACGACGAAGACCAGAAGCGCGTCGTGTACGAGCCGGTCAAGCTGAAGCAGGAATTCCGCGGCTTCGACTTCCTGTCGCCGTGGGAGGGGATGGACAAGATCCTGCCGGGCGACGAGAAGGCGTCGGCCGAGACTCCGCCGACCGGCAAGGGCGAAGCCGGCGGCGGCACGCCGAGCTGACAGATGAGCGACCGCGATATCCTTCCACCCCCGGCCGGCGATCCTGGCGGCGAGCTCGCCAAGGCGCCGGTCATCCGCAACTTCACGATGAATTTCGGGCCGCAGCATCCGGCGGCGCACGGGGTCATGCGGCTGGTGCTCGAGATGGACGGCGAGGTCATCGAGCGCGCCGACCCGCATATCGGCCTGCTGCACCGCGGCACCGAAAAGCTGATCGAATACAAGACCTACCTGCAGGCGATCCCCTATTTCGACCGGCTCGACTACGTCTCGCCGATGTGCCAGGAGCACGCCTTCGCGCTGGCGGTCGAGAAATTGATGGGGATCACGCCGCCGCCGCGCGGGCAGTACATTCGCGTCCTGTTCGCCGAGATCACCCGCATCCTCAACCATCTCCTCAACATCTGCGCCTTCGGGCTCGATGTCGGGGCGATCACGCCGTTCCTCTGGGGGTTCGAGGAGCGCGAGCGGCTGATGGAGTTCTACGAGCGCGCCTCGGGAGCGCGGCTGCACGCCAACTATTTTCGCCCGGGCGGCGTCCATATGGACCTGCCGCCGGGGCTGGTCGACGACATCCTCGCCTTCTGCGAAACCTTCCCCCGGACGATCGACGACATCGAGCGACTGCTGACCGACAACCGCATCTTCAAGCAGCGCACCGTCGATATCGGCATCGTCAGCGCCAGAGATGCGCTCGACTGGGGCTTTAGCGGGCCGATGCTGCGCGGCTCCGGCGTCGCCTGGGATTTGCGGCGGGCGCAGCCCTACGACGTCTACGACCAGATCGAGTTCGACGTGCCGGTCGGCAGGAACGGCGATTGCTGGGACCGCTATCTGGTGCGCGTCGAGGAGATGCGGCAATCCTTGCGCATCATCAAACAAGCGATCGCGCAGATGCCGGCGGGCCCGGTCAAGGTCGACGACCGCAAGGTGGCGCCGCCGCCGCGCGCCGAGATGAAGCGCTCGATGGAAGCCCTCATCCATCACTTCAAGCTCTACACGGAGGGCTACCACGTGCCGGAAGGGGAGACCTACACTGTGGTCGAGGCGCCGAAGGGCGAGTTCGGCGTCTACCTCGTCGCCGACGACACCAACCGCCCCTATCGCTGCAAGATCCGCGCGCCGGGCTTTGCCTTTCTGCAGGCGACCGAGTTCATGACGAAGGGGCACATGCTGGCCGATGTCGTCGCCATCATCGGCTCGATGGACATCGTGTTCGGCGAGATCGATCGATGATCGGGCATGACGAGAGCCCGGTCGAGCAGCCGGAGAGCTTCGCCTTCACGCCCGAGAACCTGGAGAAAGCGAAGGCGCATATCGCGAAGTACCCGCCGGGACGGCAGCAGAGTGCCGTGCTGCCGCTGCTCGACTTGGCGCAGCGCCAGGTCGGCTGGGTGCCGCTGGCGGCGATGAACACTGTCGCCGACCTGCTGGGGATGCCGCGCATCCGGGTCTACGAGGTCGCGACGTTCTACACGATGTTCAATCTGCGGCCGGTCGGGCGCTACCTCCTGCAGGCGTGCACGACGACGCCGTGCTGGCTGCGCGGCTCCGACGATGTCGTGCGTACCTGCGAGGAAAGGCTCGGCATCGGCATCGGCGGCTCGACCGCCGACGGGGTCTTTACGCTGGTCGAGGTCGAGTGTCTCGGCGCCTGCGTCAACGCACCGGTGCTGCAGGTCAACGACGATTTCTACGAGGACCTCGACGGGCCGAAGACGGCAGCGTTGCTCGACGCCTTGCGCGAGGGCAAGCCGCCGCCGGTCGGCTCGCTCGCCGGCCGCCCCGGCTCGGCGCCGGCCGGCGGCAAGACGACATTGCTGGAGCCGCCCGAACCGCCGGAATTGCAGGCGGCCTTGCACGAGGGCGCGCCCGCGGCGGCAGAGAAGAAGGATGCTGGCTGATGCTGGCTGACAAGGACCGCGTTTTTACCAACCTCTACGGCGAGCACGATTGGCGGCTGGCGGGCGCCCGCCGGCGCGGCGACTGGCAGGGCACCCGCGAGGTGATCCTCAAGGGCCGCGACTGGATCGTCAACGAGTGCAAGGAATCGGGGCTGCGCGGCCGCGGCGGCGCCGGCTTTCCGACCGGGCTCAAATGGTCGTTCATGCCGAAGACGAGCGACCGCCCGTGCTATCTCGCGGTCAACGCCGACGAGAGCGAGCCCGGCACCTGCAAGGACCGTGACATCCTCAGAAACGACCCGCACAAGCTCCTGGAAGGCTGCGTCCTGGCCGGCGTCGGGATGGGGGTCAGCGCCGCCTACATCTATATCCGCGGCGAGTTCTACAACGAGGCGATGCGGCTGCAGGCGGCGATCGACGAGGCCTACGCGGCGGGGCTGATTGGCAAGAACGCCTGCGGCTCGGGCTACGACATCGACGTCTACCTGCATCGCGGCGCCGGCGCCTATATCTGCGGCGAGGAGACGGCGCTCCTCGAAAGCCTGGAAGGCAAGAAGGGCCAGCCGCGTCTCAAGCCGCCCTTCCCGGCGGCGGTCGGGCTCTACGGCTGCCCGACGACGGTAAACAACGTCGAGACGATCGCGGTCTCGCCGGCGATCCTGAAGCGCGGCGCCGCGTGGTTCGCCGCACTCGGGCGGCCGCGCAACACCGGCACCAAGATCTTCTGCATCTCGGGGCACGTGAACCAGCCCTGCAATGTCGAAGAGGAGATGTCGATCCCCTTGAAGGAGCTGATCGAGCGGCACGCGGGCGGCGTGCGCGGCGGCTGGGACAATCTCATGGCGGTGATCCCCGGCGGTTCCTCGACGCCATGCCTGCCGGCGCCGGCATGCGAAAAGGTGCTGATGGATTTCGACAGCCTCGTCGCCGAGAAATCGGGGCTCGGCACCGCCGCGGTCATCGTGATGGACAAGTCGACCGACATCGTCAAGGCGATTGCCCGGCTCTCGCAATTCTACAAGCATGAGAGCTGCGGCCAGTGCACGCCGTGTCGCGAGGGCGCCGGCTGGGTGTGGCGCGTCATGGAGCGGATGGTGAAGGGCGCCGCCACGGTCGCGGAAATCGACATGCTCGACGAGGTAACCCGCGAGATCGAGGGCCACACGATCTGCGCCCTCGCGGACGGCGCGATGTGGCCGGTGCAGGGCCTCATCCGCCATTTCCGCCCGGAACTGGAGCGCCGCATCGCCGAGTACCGCGCCGCGGCACCGCGACAGGCGGCGGAATGATGCATCTCGATATCAGGTCCTCGCGCAGGCGGGGACCCATGGATCCGAGGGCAGAATGGCTGATAAATGGGTCCCTGCCGGCGCAAGGACCTGACCGTGATGGGGCTTGCCGATGCCCAAGGTGACGATCGACGGCAACGAGATCGAAGTCCCCAACGGGACGACGATCCTGCAGGCGTGTCAGATGGCCGGGGTCGAGATCCCGCATTTCTGCTACCACGAGCGGCTCAACATCGCCGGCAACTGCCGCATGTGCCTCGTCGAGGTCGAGCGCTCGCCAAAGCCGGTCGCCTCCTGCGCGATGCCGGTGGCCGACGGCAACGTCATCCTGACGCAGTCCGAGAAGGCGCGAAAGGCGCGCCACGGCGTCATGGAGATGCTGCTGATCAACCATCCGCTCGACTGCCCCATCTGCGATCAGGGCGGCGAGTGCGACCTGCAGGACCAGGCGATGGCCTACGGTTTCGACCGCGGCCGCTTCCTCGAGAACAAGCGCGCGGTGCGCGACAAGAATTTCGGGCCGCTGGTCAAGACCAGCATGAACCGCTGCATCCATTGCACCCGCTGCATCCGCTTCCTGACCGAGATTGCCGGGGTCGAGGAGCTGGGCGCCACCGGCCGCGGCGAGGCAATGGAGATCACCACCTATATCGAGCAGGCGCTCGGCTCCGAGCTGTCGGCCAACATCATCGATTTGTGCCCGGTCGGGGCATTGACCTCGAAGCCCTACGCGTTCGTCGCGCGCCCCTGGGAGTTGCGAAAGACCGAGTCGGTCGACGCTCTCGACGCAGTCGGCAGCAACATCCGGGTCGATTCGCGTGGCGCGCAGGTCCTGCGCGTGTTGCCACGCCTCAACGAGGCGGTCAACGAGGAGTGGATCTCCGACAAGACGCGCTACGCGCTCGATGGGCTGACGCATCGCCGCCTCGACCGGCCTTACGTGAGGCGCGCCGGCCGCCTCGTCGAAGCCGAATGGCGCGAGGCGCTCGACCTCGTCGCCGACCGGCTGAAGGCGGTGCCGGGAGAGCGCATCGCGGCGATCGCCGGCGATCTTTGCGACGCCGAGGCGATGTTCGCGCTGCAGCAATTGATGGCGGGGCTCGGCGCGACCAGCCTCGATTGCCGACAGGACGGCGCGGCGCTCGACGGCTCCTGCCGCGCCGGCTACTTGTTCAACACGACGATCGCCGGCATCGACAATGCCGATGCTTGCCTCTTGATCGGCACCAACCCCCGCTGGGAGGCGCCGATCGTCAATGCAAGGCTGAGGAAGCGCTATCTGCAGGGCGGCTTCCGAGTGGCTGCGATCGGGCCGCGCTTCGCGTCGACCTTCCCGCTGGAGATGCTCGGCGAAGGTGGCGAGGCGCTCAACGCGCTGGCCGCCGCCCAGCATCCCTGGGCCGAATTGCTGCGCAACACCAAGGCGCCGATGCTGGTGCTCGGGCAGGGGGCGCTGGCGCGGCCCGACGGCGGTCGGGTGCTCGGTGCAGCTCGCGCCATCGCCGAGGCTTGCGGGCTGCTGCGCGACGGCTGGAACGGTTTCAACGTGCTGCACGCGGCGGCGGCGCGGGTCGGCGGGCTCGATCTCGGCTTCCTGCCGGGACCCGGCGGGCGCGACACCGGGGCCATTCTCGAGGGCTGCCGTAGCGGCGCCGTTGAAATCCTGTACCTCTTGGGCGCCGACGAGCTCGACCTCGCCGATACCGGCTCGGCCTTCGTCATCTACCAGGGCCACCACGGTGACCGCGGCGCGGCGCGCGCCCACGTCGTGCTGCCCGGCTGCGCCTACACCGAAAAGGACGCGATCTGGGTCAACACCGAGGGGCGGGTGCAGCTCGGCCGTCGCGCCGTCTTCCCGCCCGGCGAAGCGCGCGAGGACTGGGCGATCGTGCGCGCCTTGTCGGGCGCGCTCGGCCGCCCGCTGCCGTTCGATTCGCTCGGCCAATTGCGCGCCCGGCTGCGCGCCGCTCACCCGACATTCGCGCAGGTCGACGAGATCGTGCCGGCGACGTGGGGGCCGTTCGGCGAGGCCGGCGCCGTCGAGCCGGCGGCGTTTCTTTGCCCGATCGCCGATTTCTACCGGACCGACCCGATCAGCCGCGCGAGTCCGACGATGGCCGAGTGCAGCCGCCTGTTCGGCGGCCGCCCCGAAACCCAGCCGCGGACCGGCACGCATGGCTGATTGGGACGCCTCCATCCCGCAGCAAATCGGCGTCCTGGCCGGGCTGGACCTGGCCATCTTGCGGGCGTGGAGAGATCCCCGGGTCAAGCCCGGGGATGGTGGTACGTATGGGGCGGCGCGGTGAACACCTTCGTCTCCGGCTACGTCGTGCCGACCGCGATCATCGTCGGCGAGATCTTCGCGATCGTGCTGCCGTTGCTCGGCGTCGTCGCCTACTACACCTATGCCGAGCGCAAGGTCTTGGCCTATTCGCAATTGCGCAAAGGGCCCAACGTCGTCGGCCCGTTCGGCCTGCTGCAGCCGATTGCCGACGGGCTGAAAATGTTCGTCAAGGAGACGATCATCCCGTCCGGTGCCAACCGCATCGTCTTCCTGGCGGCGCCGATGGTGACGCTGACCTTGGCGCTCGTCGCCTGGGCGGTGGTGCCGTTCGATTACGGCGCCGCCGTCGCCAACATCAATGTCGGCATCCTCTATCTCTTTGCGATCAGCTCCCTGTCGGTCTACGGCATCGTCATGGCCGGTTGGGCGTCGAATTCGCGCTACGCCTTCCTGGGCGCGCTGCGCTCGGCGGCGCAGATGGTGTCGTACGAAGTCTCGATCGGCTTTGTCCTGGTGACGGTGCTGCTGTGCGCCGGCTCGCTCAATTTGAGCGACATCGTCATCGCGCAGCGGACCGTCTGGTTCGTCGTCCCGCTCTTGCCGATGGCGGTGATCTTCTTCATCTCGGGCCTCGCCGAGACCAACCGGGCCCCGTTCGACTTGCCGGAAGGCGAATCCGAGCTGGTGGCCGGCTATTTCGTCGAATATTCGTCGATGACGTTCCTCCTGTTCTTCATGGGGGAATACGCCAACATGGTCCTGGTCAGCGTGATGACCGCGATCCTGTTCCTCGGCGGCTGGCTGGCGCCGTTCAACATCGAGCCGTTCTCCGGCGCGGCGGCCCATGTTTGGCACGCCTTATGGCTACTCGCGAAGACCTTTTTCGTGATGTTCGTGATCCTGTGGGTGCGCGCTACCTTCCCGCGCTTCCGCTACGATCAGCTGATGCGGCTCGGCTGGAAGGTGTTCCTGCCGTTCTCGCTGTTCTGGCTGGTGCTGACGGCCGGCGTGCTGACCGCCTTTGGCTGGCTGCCGACCCATTGACCAGCGTTGGCGCGGGGGGCGCTGCCCCGCGCGTTGACAGGGGGAGGCGCAAGACTATGGTGCACCCGATGGTTGGGGTCGAGAACGAGCGATAATTCGATGACGTTTTGGGCGCGCAAGGCGCGCAGCCTGCTGCTGTGGGAATTGCTGTCGGGGCTGGGGCTGACCCTGCGCTACATGCTGCAGCCGGCGGTGACGGTCAACTACCCCTATGAGAAGGGACCCGTCAGCCCGCGCTTCCGCGGCGAGCATGCGCTGCGCCGCTACCCCAACGGTGAGGAGCGCTGCATCGCCTGCAAGTTGTGCGAGGCGATCTGCCCGGCCCTGGCGATCACGATCGAGGCCGAGCCGCGCGCCGACGGCAGCCGCCGCACGACCCGCTACGACATCGACATGACGAAATGCATCTATTGCGGCTACTGCCAGGAGGCCTGCCCGGTCGATGCGATCGTCGAGGGGCCGAATTTCGAGTTCGCCACCGAGACCCGCGAAGAATTGTTCTACGACAAGGAGAAGCTCCTGGCGAACGGCGACCGCTGGGAGGGAGAGCTGCAGCGGCAGCTGGCGCTGGCGGCGCCCTACCGATGAGCATCATCGGCCGGCGGTCCTGCGGGAAGATCTCCCGATGATCCTCCAGGCGGTCATGTTCTACGTCTTCGCGGTGATCGCGGTCGCGTCGGGGGTGATGGTCGTTTCGTCGCGCAACCCGGTGCACTCGGTACTGTTCCTGATCCTCGCCTTCTTCAATTCGGCCGGGCTGTTCGTGCTGTTGGGCACCGAGTTCCTGGCGATGATCCTCGTGATCGTCTATGTCGGCGCGGTGGCGGTGCTCTTCCTCTTTGTCGTCATGATGCTCGACATTGATTTTGCGCAATTGCGCAGCGGCTTCATGCGCTACCTGCCGATCGGCGCGCTGATCGGCTTCATCCTGTTGGCCGAGCTGCTGCTCGTCTTCGGCAGCTGGGTCATCGCGCCCGGCGTCGCCGGGATCGAGGCGGCGCCGCTGCCGGCCGGCGCCGCCGCCTTGACCAACACGCGCGCGCTCGGCGACGTTCTCTACACGCGTTATATCTTCGCCTTCCAGGCGGCCGGGTTGATCCTCCTGGTGGCGATGATCGGCGCGATCGTGCTCACCCTGCGCCAGCGGGTCGGGGTGCGGCGCCAGCGCATCGCCGACCAGCTGGCGCGCACCCGCCAGGAGGCCGTGGCGGTCGTCAAGGTGCCGCTCGGCAGCGGTGCCACCGAGGCTGCGGAATGACGCGATGACGGTCGGCCTTGCGCATTACCTGACCGTGGCGGCGATCCTGTTCACGCTCGGCGTGTTCGGCATCTTTCTCAACCGCAAGAACGTCATCATCATCCTGATGTCGATCGAGCTGATGCTCTTGGCGGTCAACATCAACTTCGTCGCCTTCTCGACCACCCTCAACGACCTTGCCGGGCAGGTCTTTGCGATGTTCGTCTTGACCGTCGCGGCAGCCGAGGCGGCGATCGGCCTCGCTATCCTGGTCGT
>JBLMXS010000192.1:0-5420 GCA_050257895.1 Thiohalocapsa sp. | reverse complement strand
CGGCCGCTGGCGTCGTCTGCGACCCGCTCCCCGACGCAGCCCAAGGGCTGCACGACGGCCGGCACGCCCATCGCCTGTGCCTCGGCGAGCGCCAGGCAGAAGGTCTCGCCGGGATCGCCGCGGTAGAGCATCGCGCGGGCGCCGGCCAGCACCTCCACCAGCGCCTCGCGCCCGACAGGCAGGTGATGGCGGACGCCGAATTTGTGCAAGGCGCCGGCGCGCGACAGGACGCCCGCCATCCGCCGCGCCGTCTCGCCGCTGTCGTCATGATAGACCGCGGCGCCGACATAGAGATGCAGCTCGGCCCCCGGTACCGCCGGCGCGATCCGTGCCACCCACAGATCCAACAGCCAATCGAGCCCGCGCAGCGGATTTGAGGTGAAGATCGCGCGCGGCGGCGGCGGCAGGCGCTCGCCGGCATGACGGAACCGGTCGAGGACGCCGTAGGGGATGATTTCGACGGAACGCCGCGGCACCCATTCGGGCACCGTCGAAGCATGGTACCGGCTGGTGACGACAATCGTCGGCCGGTAGCGCG
Organism: Thiohalocapsa sp.; assembly: GCA_050257895.1. GTDB lineage: Bacteria > Pseudomonadota > Alphaproteobacteria > ATCC43930 > CGMCC-115725 > DATARH01. Next base: position 4,882 of record JBLMXS010000192.1, on the reverse strand, counting down.
CCAAGCGCCCGAGCACCCGCGGCTTCTTCAGGTAATGCCCCGGGTTGTGCAGCCAGAACAGCCGCCGTTTGGCGCGCGGCGAGAGGCCGATGACGCGGTGGCCGCGATTGCCGATATAGAGATCGCACGAAACTGGCACGCCGCGCTCGATCGGCGCCCACTCGACCCCGTTATGGGAGAGCGCCTCACGGCAATGGCTGCGCGCCTCGACCCGGTGGCCGCGCGCCGCCAGCGCCTCGGCCAGCCCGACGAACGCCGTCTCGGCGCCGCCGAGCGGGCCCGATGCGGCCGAGCGGCCGTCGAAGGCGATGCCGTCGTCGGCCATCACCACATGCGCCATCACACCATCACCCGGGGCCTTTCACTCGCTCTCGAGCCGGGCCTTCAGATAGGATAGGATCGGGTAGAGCGCGGCGCACAGCGCGATCAGGAACCCCCACGCCCCTTCGCGATAGCCGCGGCGGCCGACATAGCATTTCCAGAAGCGCGAGGCGATGCGTCGCAGATTGTGCGCAAAGCTGCCGATGTCGCCGCCCTCGCGCAGGTCCTGCGCCCGCGCGCTGGTATAGCGGTCGAGGCGGTGCAGCATGTCGGAGATGTTGCGGTCGACATGATGCACGAGGCGCGCCTGCAGCGGCGGCCCGGCGATCCCGGCCAGAGCGACGGCCGGATGCACCCGCTGGTCGCCCCAGATCTTAGCGCCGCGGCGGAACAGCCCGACATGGGCCGAGCGGCCGAATGCGGCGCCCCAGCCGTGGCGCACCAGCCGCGCGCCGACATAGTTGTCGACCGGGATCAGGTGCCAGTCGGCTGCGGATTGCGCGATGACGGCGCGGATCTCGGCCACCAGCTCCGGTCCGACGCGCTCGTCGGCGTCGACTTCGAGCACCCATTCGCCATGGCACGCGGCGATGCCGGCGTTGCGGCGCGATCCTTCGCGCTCCCACCGGCCTTCGAGGACATGCTCGGTGAAGCGGCGCGCAATCATCGCCGAATCGTCGTCGCAGCGGTCGAGCACGACGACCAGCTCGTCGGCGAAATCGAGCCGCGACAGGCAATCGGCGAGCTGCGCCGCCTCGTTGCGCGCGACGACCAGCGCCGAGAGCTGCGGTGCCGTTACCTCGCCGCCCTGCGATGTGATGTCGGTGTCCGCGACCGTCATGCCGCCTCGCTGCGGGCGCGCTGCCACAATTGCCGGGCCGCCGCCTCGGCCACCTCGACCGACAGGCTGTCCATCAGCGTGTCGGTGGTGCGTGGGTCGAACCCCGGCCCGAACATCGCCTCCGGCGGCAAGGCGGTGCGGACGACCGCCGTGCAGCTGCCCCAAGGAGCATATTGCGCGACCGGGCTCGGCCCGAACAGGCCCAGGGTCGGCGTCCCGACCGCCGCGGCGATGTGCATCAGCCCGGTGTCGTTGCCGATGAACATCGCCGCCCGCCGCAGCACCGCTGCCGCGGTCAACAGGTCCGTGCGGCCGACGAGGTCGACGACCTCGGTCGGCGGCAGCGCCTGCAGCAACGGCGTCGCCTGCGCGCGCTCATGCGCCGCCGCCAGCACCGCGACGCGCGCCCCCGGCAACGGCCCGTCCGGCGCGGTCAGCCGCGTTGCCAGTGCCGCAAAGCGCTCGGCCCGCCATTGCTTGCCGCGCCAGTTGGCGGCCGGTCCGATCGCCAGCACCGGCGGCCCCGCCGGCAGCAAGGCCGCCGCTTCACGCTGATGAGAAGGCCATGTCCACAGCTTTGGGCTTGGCGGCGGGTCGAGCGCGAACAGCCGACCGAGCTGGCGGACCCGATGCTCGCCGGCGTCGCCCTTGGCCATGACCCGCCGCTCGCCGGCCCGCAGCAGCCACGCCAGGAGCGAACCGCGCAGATCGACGACGAGATCCCACCGCGTTGCCATGGTGCGGGCGTAGAGCTCGCCCCAGTGCAACGCATAGCGCCGCTTGTTGACGACCAGCAGCCGTTCGAGGGATGGCACCGCCGCAAACAGCGGCGCCGCCAGCGGCCCCGCGGCGATCGTCAGCCGCGTCCTCGGGAATTTATCGACGAGATGCGACAAGAGGCCGGTCGACAGCACGGCATCGCCGATGCGGGTGGCGGTGACAAAGAGGATGCGCATATCGCCTGTCTCATCGCCTTAATAGCCGCCGCCGCCCGGCTTGCCAAGCAACCCGCCCACCGCTACCTGTAGTCGCGTGTCGCCGGCAGCGATGGAGCGGGAATGGCCCAACTGCAATTCGTCCGGCTCGAAGACCGGGGCATCCTGGCCGTCGCCGGCCCCGACCGCCGCAATTTCCTGCAGGGCCTCGTCTCCAACGACGTGACGAAGCTGACGCCGGAGCGCGCCCTCTACGCCGCGTTTCTGACGCCGCAGGGCAAATACCTGCACGATTTCATCATGCTCGAACACGCCGAGGAAGTCTGGCTCGATTGCGAGCAGACGCGCCTCGCCGACCTCAAGCGCCGGCTGTCGGTCTACCGGCTGCGCGCCAAGGTCGAGCTCATCGAGCGGCCGGCACTCGCGGTCGCCGCCGTGTTCGGTGCCGGCGCGGCGGCGGCGCTGGACCTTCCGCCCGAGGCCGGCGCGGCGCGGCAGCTCGATGCCGGCGTCGCGCTGGTCGATCCGCGGTTGACCGAACTCGGCGCTCGGCTTGTCGTCGAGCGCGGCCAGCTCTCTGTTTACGCCGACACCGTCGCCGCCGCCGATTTCGCGGCGTATGACCGCCACCGCCTGGCCCTCGGCATCCCCGACGGCAGCCGCGACCTGGTGCCGGAAAAATCGATCCTGCTCGAAGCGGGGTTCGACGAATTGCACGGCGTCGACTGGCAGAAAGGCTGCTACATCGGCCAGGAACTGACCGCACGTACAAAATACCGCGGCCTCATCAAGAAGCGCCTCTTCCCGGTCCGCATCGACGGTGAGGCGCCGGCCCCCGGCACGCTGGTCCTGCGCGACGGCAAGGAGGCCGGCGAGCTCCGGTCGGCCCGTGACGGCTTCGGATTGGCGCTCCTGCGCCTCGACGCCATCGCGGATGATCGCCTATCTGCTGGTGCCTCCGGCATCGCTCCACAGCGGCCGGCATGGATGCGGATCCTTCAGAGCGAATAACAACGCCGCTTTCCCGGCGAAAGCCGGGACCCATGGTTCAGCCGCTCGAGCGGCTCCATGAGTCGATCCCGCTTTCGCCGGGACAGCGGAAGGCCTAGGCGGTACCCGCGCCCGATTCGTCGGCGAGTTCCGCCTGGGCGGCGGCGAGCCGGGCGATCGGGACGCGGTAGGGCGAGCAGGAGACGTAATCGAGCCCGATCTCGCGGCAGAAATGGATCGAGGCGGGGTCGCCGCCATGCTCGCCGCAGATGCCGAGCTTCAATCCCGGGCGGGCCGCGCGGCCGCGCTCGGCGCCGATCCGGATCATCTCGCCGACCCCCTCGACATCGAGCGTCATGAACGGGTCGCTGGCGAAAATGCCGGCCTTCTGGTAGGCGCCTATAAAGCCGGCGGCGTCATCGCGCGAGATGCCGTAGACGGTCTGCGTCAAATCGTTGGTGCCAAAGCTGAAGAATTCGGCGGCGCCGGCGATGTCGCCCGCCAGCAGCGCCGCGCGCGGCAATTCGATCATTGTCCCGACGAGATAGGGAACCTTGACGCCGCTGCGCTGCATCACCTCGGCCCCGACGCGGTCGACAAGCTCCTTGAGGATGTCGAATTCGCGGCGCGTGGCGATCAGCGGCAGCATGATCTCGGGCTCGACCTTGTCGCCGGTTTCCTTGGTCACCGCGGCCGCCGCCTCGAAGATCGCGGCCGCTTGCATCTCGTAGATCTCGGGGTAGGTGATCCCGAGCCGGCAGCCGCGCAATCCGAGCATCGGGTTGGCTTCGTAGAGCGCGTTGGCGCGCTGGCGCACCTCGGTGACGCGCTTGCCGGTCGCTTGCGCCATCTCGACGAATTCCTCTTCCGTCTTCGGCAGGAATTCGTGCAGCGGCGGATCCAACAGGCGGATCGTCACCGGGAGTCCCTTCATGATGCGGAAGATCTCGGTGAAATCGCTGCGCTGCATCGGCAGCAATTTGGCGAGCGCGGCGCGGCGACCGTGTTCCTCGTCGGCCATGATCATTTCGCGCATCGGGCCGATGCGGTCGGCCTCGAAAAACATGTGCTCGGTGCGCGACAGGCCGATCCCCTCGGCGCCGAAGTCGCGCGCCGCGCGGGCGTCGGTCGGCGTTTCGGCGTTGGCGCGAACCTTGAGCGTGCGCAGCCGGTCGGCCCATCCCATCAGCGTCGCGAAATCGCCGGACAGCGACGGCTGAATCGTCGGCACCTCGCCGAGAATGACCTCGCCGGTCGAGCCGTTGATCGTCAACAGGTCGCCGGCTCGCACTAGGTGGTTCTGCACGGTCATCGTGCGGCCGGTATAGTCGATCCGCAGATCACCGGCGCCGGCGACGCAGGGGCGGCCCATCCCGCGGGCGACGACGGCGGCGTGGCTCGTCATGCCGCCGCGCGTCGTCAGGATGCCCCTGGCGGCGTTCATGCCGTGGATGTCCTCGGGGCTGGTCTCGATCCGCACCAGGATCACCGCTTCGCCGCGCGCGGCGGCGGCTTCCGCCTCGTCGGCGCCGAACACCACCTTGCCGGAGGCGGCGCCGGGGGAGGCGGGCAGGCCGCGCGCCAGCACCGTCATCTTCGCCTCGGGGTCGAGCATCGGGTGCAAGAGCTGGTCGAGCGAGCCCGGCTCGATGCGGCCGATCGCCTCCTCGCGGCTGATCCTGCCCTCCTCGACAAGCGACACGGCGATCTTCAGCGCCGCCTGGGCGGTGCGCTTGCCGGTGCGGGTCTGCAGCATCCACAATTTTTTGCGCTCGACCGTGAACTCGATGTCCTG
>JBLMXS010000191.1:0-5218 GCA_050257895.1 Thiohalocapsa sp. | reverse complement strand
AAGGCCCTCACCCTCCCATTGCTGCGCAATGGGCCCCTCCCTCTCCCGCAGTGCGGGAGAGGGGCGAAACCACAGCGTCAGGCGCGCGCTTGGTAGAGCGGGCCGCGGACGATCTGGCCGGGGAGCGCGTCGGTCAGTTCGCCCTTGTCGAGCAGGATTTGCCCGTTGACCACGACATAGTCGATGCCGACCGCTTCGCGCTTCACCTGCACACCACCTGCCGGCAGGCTGGCGACCGGCTCGCGCGGCTTCTCGGCGATGGTGTCGGGGTCGAAGATCGTGATGTCAGCGACCTTGCCGGCGGCGATAAAACCGCGATCGGTCATGTCGTGCATCAACGCGGTCTTGCCAGTCAGGCGGTAGACGGCGTCTTCGAGCGTCAGCGCCTGCTGCTCGCGCACCCAGTGACCGAGCAGGTGCGTGCTCGTCTCGTGCCGGTCGGCCGTGTGCGGCCGGCCGCCGCCATCGCTGGTGCCGATCACCGTATAATCCGAGCCGAGGATTGCCTTCTGCACTTTCGGATCGCGATTGCGGTCGATCGCCTGGAAGCAGGTCTGCAAGTCTTCATCGAGCGACAGATCGAGGAAGGCATCCATGATGGACTTGTTCTGCTCCTTGGCGATCTGCTCGACGCTCTTGCCTTCGAGGTGGCGGTTCTGGCCCTTCGCGGTCATGAACACCTCGACCAAGTCCCAGCGCCGGTTGAACAGGCCGCGCGCGCGGCCGCGCCGGTCGGTCATCCCGCCCTGCTGCTCGACGGTGCCTTCGACCGCCTCGGCGGACATTGCGCGGCGGATTTCCGGGTCGCGGAAGGCGCGCATGCGATCCTGGTACGGCATCGCCATGACCTTGTCCCAGGTGGGCATGCCGCGGAAGAAGCCCTCGGGGTGGGTGATATCCTCGTCCTGCGGCACATTGAGACCGCGCTCCAGGTTGAAGATCGCGCCCGCGACGGTCGACAGGGCCGAGCCGTAGCAGCGCGCCCCGCTCTTGAACCCGTCCTCGAGCCAGCGCAGGTGTTCCTGCCACTCCTCGGGGTTGCCGATCGGATCCGACATCAGGTTATAGATCGACGGCCGACCGGTGCGCGCCGCCAGTTCGCGAGCGACGGCGCGGGTCTGCTTGGTGCCACCCGGCGCGCCACCGGCGACCTGGAAGATGCCGGTGCCGAGCTCGGCAAGCACGTTGGCGAGCGCCCAACGCTCGGCGTCGTCGCCGACGCCGGCCGGGTCGCCGCGGTCCTTTGGCGCAGTCGAGAAGCCGAGCGCGCCGTCATGCATGGCCTCGCGGATCAGCTTCTGCATCGCCGCCATCTCTTCCGGCGTCGCCTGCCGCTCGTCGGCCGCCTCGCCCATCACATATCGGCGAATGCCCGAATGCCCGACCAGCGTGCCGACGTTGATGCCGCGCCTCTTGCCGAGCGCGTTCAAGTAGTCGCCAACCGACTCCCACGTCACGTCGACGCCGGCCTTCAAGACCGGCAGCGGGATCTGCTCGGCGTCGGAGAAGAATTCGAGGTACCACTCGCCGTCGCCCGGCCGCACCGGCGCGATGACCTGGCCGCATTGGCCGACGATGACCGTCGTGTGGCCGTTGTGCACCCAGGAGCCGCAATAGGGGTCCCAGACCGCCTGCGGATCGAAATGCGTGTGGTGGTCGATAAAGCCGGGCGCGACGACGCGGCCCTCGGCGTCGATCGTGCGTTTGGCGGCAGCGCCGGCATATTTGCCGACCCCGGCGATCCTGCCGCCCGACACCGCGACATCGGCGCGAAACGCCGGCTCGCCCGACCCGTCGACGACGACGCCGTTCTTGATGATCAAATCATATGCCATCTGCCGCCTCCTCCCGCCCGCCGCCATCCGCGCCGGGTCTGTTTATGGGGGTCGATCGCAGCGCCGACCCCTCCCTGCCGTTGAGGCAATGCGCCCGCGCCTATCGCGGCAAAAACCTTCTCCGCGTGCCCGCTATGCGATGCACGCGGTGCAGCCTTGCAGGTGCCGATCCGCTACCCGAGCACCGGTTGATTACGAGCCGATGTGGTCGGCGTAGTGCTCGGTGTGGAACGCCTCGCCGAAACTGTCGGGGATCTCCGGCAGCATCGTTGCGTTCCACGCCTCCCATGCCGCCGCCAGGCGGTGGAAGAAATCGGCCCGGCGCTCCTTCAAATTGGCGCGCTCGCGCGGGTCCTCGACGACGTTGAACAGATAGGTGTTGTCGCGGATCTTCAGATATTTGAAGTCGCCCTCGCGCACGGCGCGCTGCCGGTTGGTCTTGTAGCGCCAGAACAGCGTGCGCGGCTGCGGGTCGCGGCTCCCGATCAAGACCGGGAGGAGGCTCACGCCATCGGGCGGGTACTCCGGGTGCGGTGCGATGCCGGCGGCTTCCAACAGCGTCGGGAACCAGTCCATCGTGGCCGTTACCTGCTCGCTGACGAGGCCGGCCGGGATGCGCTCGGGCCAACAGATCAGCGCCGGCACGCGCAATCCGCCTTCGAGCAGCTCGGTCTTGATGCCGGTGAATGGCCAGGTCGCCGAGAAGCGCTCGCCGCCGTTGTCGCTGGTGAAGATAACGATCGTGCTGCCGGACAGGCCATTCCAGTCGAGCGCCTGCAGGACGCGGCCGACCTGCAGGTCCATCGCCTGGACCATGCGGCCGTAGGTGCGCATCGTACCGCCGTCGTAATGGCGCAGATTGCCGCCGAGCAGCCGTTCGGATTCCGTCTCGTCGCCCGGCGCTTCCCACGGCCAGTGGGGCGCCGTGAAATGCAGGCTCAGCAGAAAGGGCTGGCGCCGCGCGGCGTAGTCGTTGATGGCACCGACGGCGCGGTCGCCGAGCAGGTCGGTGATGTAGCCGGCGGCCCTGACCGGCTCGTCGCCGTCCCACAGATCGTCCTGGTTGCGCGAATTCTTGTGCGAATAGTAGTCGACCGCGCCGGAGCGGATGCCCCAGAACCGGTCGTAGCCGCTCTTCAGCGGTCCGAACAGCGGCGGCATGCCGAGATGCCATTTGCCGATCAACGTGGTGCCGTAGCCGGCTTGGCGCAGCAGCGAAACCAGGGTCGGGTGCTCCGGCGGCAGCCCGACATCGGTCTTGCCGGCGAGCGGCTCTTCGAGACCGAGCGGCAGGCGGTACTGGTAGCGGCCGGTGATCAGCGCCAGCCGCGTCGCCGAGCACACAGCGGAATTGGCGTACGCTTGCGTGAAGCGGACGCCGCGTTCGGCGATGCGGTCGATATTGGGGGTCGAATAGTCATCCCGGCCGCAGCAGGAGAGGTCGGCATAGCCGAGATCGTCGGCCATGATGAAGACGATGTTAGGCAGCATCGGCGGCTCCTCAGCGTCCTGGTTCCCAGGGTCGTTGGATCATCTCGTTCTATTTCTGTCATACCGGCGAAGGCCGGTACCTATCTGTCAGCCGCACGACCGGCGGAACGATGGATCCCGGCCTGCGTCGGGATGACACTGTCTTTGCTGCCGTGACAATACGATCATCGCAACGATCATCGCAGCCGGACGGCGGCAGAGGCAAGCCGTCGCCGGGTCACTTCTCCGGTTCGATCAGGCCGCGCACGAACCAGCGCTGCATCAGCATCACCACCGCGACCGGCGGCGCGGTCGCCAACAGCGCCGTTCCCTTCTCGAGCGGCTCCGCCGCAGCCGGCCGCAGCACGACGGCGGTGACGGCCGCGACCGCGGCAGCCAACATCATCCGCTTCATTGCGTGTTGTCCCCTGCGCGGCCGTCGCGGCAGCCTGTTCCGCTCGTCGCGACCGCAGCTTGCCAAATAGCAAGGGAACCGGGAAGCTTTTGTGACGGGCTGCGGTGCTGCCGGCAGATGTCCCGAGACCGTCATCTGCCGCTGCTATCGCTGCGCGGTATCGGCCAGAGGGGGATGGCGATGCGAGGTTCGGCTCACCAGCACGTATGGCAGAGGGCATTCGGCAAGGTCGCGGCGGCAACCAGGCGGTCGCGGCGCGACCACGAGAAACGCCTGCCCGAGCACAAGGCGCCTGCGCCGTTGGCGCCGCCGGTGAGAATTTTTCCCGAACTGGATCCGGTGCGAATCGCGGTGCTGGCGATGGAAAAGCTCGGCAGCGCCTCGCTGCGGGCGTCCTTTACCGGCACGGAAGTGCGCGTCGCCGCGCCCAACGAGGCGATCGCCGCCATCTTTCGCGCGGCACTCTCCGAAACCGCACGCAACCGCAGCACCGATCGCCTGATCCGGGTGTTTGTCGAATAAGCACCGGGCGGCGGCGCGGGGGGCGGCGGCACCGATCGGCAGGGACTCCCGCGCGGCGTCAAAAAACTGGAGGCCGGAAGCGGAATCGAACCGCTGTTCACGGATTTGCAGTCCGTTGCATAGCCACTCTGCCATCCGGCCGGCGGCGGGCGTGATATAGGCGCTGGCGGCGCGGGCGGTCAAGCGGCGCCACGGTGTTGATGTCGGCGCAACAGGCCCGGCCTGCGGCGGTAGGGAGGTTGTCGCACCGCGGCGCGCCCCATATATTCGTTTACATTCCCCGCGGGTGAAGGATTAGAGGATGGCGCGCGTTACTGTCGAAGATTGCGTGGTCAAAGTGCCGAACCGCTTCGATCTGGTGCTGCTGGCGGCGCAGCGGGCGCGCGAGATCGCCTCCGGGGCGCCGCTGGCGGTCGATCGCGACGACGACAAGAACCCGGTGGTGGCCTTGCGCGAAATCGCCGAAGAGACAGTCCAGCTCGAACATCTACGCGATTCGCTGGTGCGCGGCATGCAGAAGCATGTCGAGATCGACGAGCCGGAAGAGGCGCCGGAGCTCGAGACGACGCTGTTCGGCGTCGCCGACCCGGTCGGCGCCGTCATCAGCGAAGACGAGATTGACGAGGAGGCGATCGAGGACGAACTCGAAGAGGACATGCTCACCGTCGAGGACGAGAGCGAACTGGCCGGCGAGCCGGTCGCCGCGGATGAGGTCGCCGCGGATGAGATCGGCGAGGAGGAGATCGGCGGCGATCTGGCCGGCGATTTGGGCGAAGAGGAAGAGGCTTGATGCGTCGCGACGTCGAGCGTCTGGCGGCAGCGGCAACCGATCATTGGCGGTCCCGCTTCCCGGCTGCGGCGCCGGATGACGCGGACCGCCGGCTCGGCGTCGCGCTGGGCTCCTAGACGTAGGCGTGCCGGCCATGCTGCGGCAGTTCGAGCTGGTCGAGCAGGTGAGGTCCTACGACCCGAAGGC
>JBLMXS010000190.1:0-3601 GCA_050257895.1 Thiohalocapsa sp. | reverse complement strand
CGGCGTCAACGATGCACCGGCGCTCGCCGCCGCCGACATCGGCATGGCGATGGGCGCCAAGGGCGCCGCCGCGTCGGCGGAAGCGGCGGACGTCGTGCTGCTGGTCGATCAGCTCGATCGCGTGCTGCCGGCGATCGGTATCGCGAGGCGCGCCCGCGCCATCGCCATGCAGAGCGTCGTCGCCGGCATGGGTCTCTCGGTCGCCGCCATGATCGCCGCCGCGCTCGGGTTCCTGCCGCCGGTCGAGGGCGCGCTGTTCCAGGAAGTGATCGACGTCGCCGTCATCTTCAACGCGCTACGGGCGCTGCGCGGTTGAGAGGAACCTCGATCCGGCCCGGTATTTTACGTTGGCGGTACTTCCGCGTGGCGCCGCACGACATCCCGGAAGGATATATCGGCGGTATTATCCGGAGTGTAATCCACTGATCCCGCTCTGGCACCACGCCGGAGGCAGCAAGGTGCCGGCGGCGAAGTCGATTCCGGTGCGGATCGTGGCGCAGGCCGCGCAACCGGTGGGGGCGGAGTGACGCGATCGACGCGGGCGAGTCTTCGCCACGCCCGGATTATCTCCGACGCTGCCTGCGCGGCGCTTATTGTCCGTTGATCAGCCGGTTCAACTCGCTCGCTTCCAGCCCCGCGTCGATTTCGCGAGACCATGCTTCCGACATTTCCCTCACCTCGCCCGGAGTCACGCCAAATTGCCGGCGGAAGGCACGGACGAAGGTGGAATCGCCGCTGAATTGAAGATCAACCGCAAGCTCGATCAGGCGCTTGCCGCGCGCACCGGGCCCAATGAGGAGATGCAAAGCGCGGTTGAGCCTGCGGTCCTGAACGTAACGTGCAAGTCCGCCTTCGCTGCCGAACAGCCGGTAAAGGCTGGCGCGGGATAGCCGAAAGCGGCGGCTGAGTTCCTCGGGGCTGAGCGAATCGGCCTCGATGTTGGCGTCGATATGATGTTTGATCGCCGCCAGCAGCAGTTGCCGCTCCGCCCGTCCGACGGCGCCACGTGCGTCCGCCGACCGGCCGGCCACCTCGGCAATCACATCGCACATGGTTTCGACCGTGGTGACAGTTGCGGCTCTTGCGCTGTCGCGGTCGGGGTGCCGCCAAAGAGCGACAAACTGATCGGCGAGAAGACGGGCGCGGCGATCGGTTTTCGGCAGGAAGGTCGCGGTCGCCGAATCCGGATAGGCCAGCCGTGGCGCGAGCAAGGCGCGCGGCACGATGAGCGTCGTTACCCGGGAGCGGTGGGCGCCCTGGCCGGTCAGCACCGTGCGGTTGGGTTGTGCCATGTCGACCAGGCAGAGGTCGCCAGGGCCCAGGGATATGTCGCGGCGCCCCGAGGCAAATCGCATCTGCCCCTGGAGGCAAAGGTTGATCTGATAATGATCGAGACCGCCACGCGCGACATGGGTCGCGGTGCGGTCGTATTCCAGCGGCGTGGAGACGGACTCGACCAGCAGACAGCCGCCGGCCGACTTTGTCGTCGACACGACCTGAAAATCGTCCGCTGCGCCGAGCGGGATGACATCGCAGATGTCCGCCGTCGCGGCGCGCAAAGCGGTAAGCGCCTGCGCGCCGATACCGGGCTCGGCCGCCGTTTGATCGCTCATCGGGGCCCCGCCCACGTCATCGTGCGTTTGTAGTCACCTGAAAATCCACGCGCAAGCGACGTTCGTATGACACAAGCCTGCGCGGGCGGCGCGCTGTGTCGTGCCTGCTTCGGCCTTGCCTGAAATGTGCAGGTGAGACGTTGGGCACATCGCGGCCATCGCCGACCTGTTACCAAATCCTTTCAAAATTGGTCCCTCTTGAGTGGCTCCGCACGCTTGTGCGCAGCCGACGTCCGAGTTTTTCATGCCAGCCAAGTCGTTTCCGCGTTCGCCGATCGGGATCGAGCCGCCGCGCGGCCGTGTCATCGCCCGGCTTGCAAAGTCGTGTGCACGCACACGGTGCAACTTGGGGCGACATGCTGCGCTGTTGAGCGGCACCGCGTTATCCTCGGTCGTCATTGTTCTTGCGTTGGGGCTGTCGCGTCCGGCGCTCGCGGGCGGTGGCACCGGCGGCATCGGCAGCGGCAGCTACATTGGCACAGGGACCGATGGGCCAGGCGGAGCCGGTGCCACGGGCTATAGCGGTCAGGCCGGCAGCGACGGTCAGAACGGCACGGGCGATTTCGGCGGCGGCGGCGGTGGTGGTGGCGCTGCCGGCGGCGGCGCCGGCGGTGCCGGCGGCCTCGACGGCACCGGGGCGGCGTCGGGTGGCGCCGGTGGCACCGGCGGCACGAACGGCGCCACCAATATCACGTCCGTGTCCTCGGGTGTCACGGTGAGCGGCGGCAGCGGTGGCCACGGCGGCGCTGGCCTGACGACCGCTTTGGGCCTGGGCGGCGGTGGTGGCGGCGGCGGCGGCGCCGGCGGCTACGGCGTCATCGAAACCTCGGTTCTCACGCTCACCAATAACGGAACGATCCAAGGCGGCAGTGGTGGTGCCGGCGGCGGCGTCGGCGGCGGCCTGGGTACGTCTGGCGCAAATGGCGACGGCGGCATCGGCGTGCTTTTTACTGTCGGCGGCATTCTCCAGAACTACGGCACCATCTATGGCGGCGGGACAACCAGTGCCGTCGCGGGCACCGCCGTCGTCGGCAGCAATCTGACGATCATCGATGCCGGGACGATTTCGGGCGGTAATGGCACCGGCCGCAAGGCGATCGATTTCGTCAGCGGCTCCAATTTTCTTCAGCTCTTGTCCGGCTCCTTCATCAACGGCAATGTCGATATCGAAGCGGGCGCCAGTCTGACCTTCGACCAGAGAAGCGCCGGCGTCGACGCATCGTTTGGTATCCCCTTCACCAGCAACATTACCGGCTCCGGAAGCCTCATCGTCGATGCGGGAACGCACACGCTGACGCTGAACACAAGTGCATCCGGCTTCACCGGCGCCGTCAATTTGACCAGCGGAACGACGGCCCTCGCCGATGCGACCGCGCTCGGCAGCGGCACGGTGAGTTTCACCGGTGGTGCGACGGGTTCGACACTGCTGGGTCAATTTGACGGCACCTTGAATAACGATATCAATATTTCTGCCGGTAACTCGGCGACCATCGGCGCTGCCGCCGGCAAGACGAAGACGCTCGGCGGCGGCTTCACCTATAGTGGCGGCGCGGGGACGACGCTGACCTTCGGTTCGTCGGCGGCCACCGGTACCGTGGTGTTCGCGCCAAGCAGCGCGACGTTCGGTTCCGGCGGTGCCATGTCGGTCGATGGCGGCACGCTGTCGGTGAACGGCTCGATGGCATCGGCCGGGTTGCTGACGGTCAATTCAGGCGGCACCCTCGGCGGCACCGGCACCGTGGCATCGACGGTCATCGCCAACGGCGGCACGCTGGCGCCGGGCAATTCGATCGGCACCATCACGGTCAGCGGCGATCTGACTTTCAATAGCGGCTCGACCTACGCCGTCGAGGTATCGCCGAGCGCCGCGGATCGCACCAACGTTACCGGAACCGCTTCGCTTGCGGGAACTGTGAACGCCACGCTTGCCTCCGGCAGTTATGTCGGACGCAGCTATACGATCCTGTCGGCGGCCGGCGGACTTGGCG
>JBLMXS010000189.1:0-2893 GCA_050257895.1 Thiohalocapsa sp. | reverse complement strand
GCCGGCAGTTGCCAGCAGATAGGCCGTCGTGAGACCGACAATTCCGGCGCCGATCACCGCGACGTCGGCGCCGCCCGCTCCGCTCAACGGCGGATAGCTGGTGGGCGGCGCCGTCGCCGTCCAGCAGCAATCGGGTCTTCCAGGAAGCGTCGCCATGGGAGCCTCGCTATCGTCTCGGCACCCGCCGGCCCGGCTCGACGGGCATCCGCCGCGCTGCGCCGGATTGTGCAGGCTCGGCAAGCGCGCCGAGCACATGATCGAGCTGGTGTCCGGAGCGCGTCGCCTTGGCCGCGAGATAGCGCCGGTTGTCGGCGTTGATCGGGCCGTGCAGCGGCACCCGCCCGCAGACATCGATGCCGGCGCGCGAGAGCTCGTCGAGCTTTCTCGGGTTGTTGGTCATCAGGCGAACCCGCGTGCAGCCGAGCATCCGCAGCATGCGGACGGCGATCCCGTACTCGCGCTCGTCGTCGTCGAACCCGAGAACGCTGTTGGCGTCGACCGTGTCGAGACCTCCGTCCTGCAGCTGATAAGCTCGAATCTTGTTGGCCAAGCCGAGGCCGCGACCTTCCTGCTCGAGGTAAAGCACGATGCCGCCGCCGTGCTGCGCCAGTTGCCTGAGTGCCAGGCGGAGCTGATCTCCGCAGTCGCAGCGCCGCGAGCCGAACACGTCGCCCGTCAGGCACGCCGAATGAAGCCGTACCGGTACCGGCTGCGTCGGATGCGGTGATCCAACGATCACGGCAAGCGGGGTGCCGCCGCTGCCGTCCCGAAACACGACAAAACGAGCCGAGAACCCGCCGAGGGGTATCGTTGTCTCGGCGGCGACGCTGAGGGCAGCGGCGGACGCACGCCGATACTGCGCCACTGCCTCGGCAGGGACCGCCACCAGCGGCGGTTCACACGTGCGCACGGCGGCCGCCTCCCCGGCGCCGATCAGCAATCCCGGCAAGCGCTGGGCGAATTTTGCCAGCTGGATCGCGGCGCCCGCGCCGGCACCGGCAGGAACGAGCTCGAGCTGGCGGCTGACCTGGGTGGCCGAGGCAAGGGAGAAGATTTCCGCGGCGCTGCAGACATCGGGAAGTGCGATGCCGGTAGGGCCCGAGGCCTCTACGCCCATGGCGCGCGCGCGGCGGGCAGTGACCAGGAGGAAGGGCCGGACCGGCCGGCTCAACAGGCGAAAGCCGGCGAGCATTGCCTCCGTCATGCCGTCGACCGGCAACGCCGTTATGGCGTCGCCGGCGGATGTAATGCGTACCGGCCGGCCCGACCGGAATTCCGATAGCGCCCGCTCAACCGCGATCTGCGCGCGCTCACCGAGCAAGCTTGCCTTCGCGCCCTCGCTCATCATCCGACCGTCTCGATTGCGCCGGCAAACAGTCGGGCCGAATCTTGCCAAGTGGGAAGCTGCGCCGCCGCGGCGCGGGCGTTCATGGCGAGGCGCTGTCGTTCGGCACGATCGCTCACCAGGCGGCGCAGCGCCTGGGCCAACGCGGCAACGTCGTCCGGCGGCACCAACAGGCCGGTGCCCGCAGGCACCGTGTCGGGGATTGCGCCCGCCATGGTGGACACGACCGGCAGCCCGTGCGCGATCGCTTCCGCGAGCGCCATCCCATACCCCTCGAAACGCGACGCGAGCACGAACACGTCGGACGCCAAATACAGCTCGATGACACGCTCAGGCGGCACGGCGCCGAGCACCGCGACCCTGTCGCCGAGGCCATAGGCCTCGATATCCGCGTCGAGCTGCGCGGCGGTGGCCGGGTTGCGGGTCCGGTCACCCGCGATCGTCAGCCGCCAAGGCATGTCGTCAAGCGTGGCGACCGCCGCGATCAGCAAATCGTATCCTTTGACCGGCAACACCGAGCCGATCGAGAGAAGCCGAACGACGCCGTCGTTGCTGCCAAGCGCCGGCGGAACCGCATCATTGCCTGGTCGCACGACGCTGATGCGCCGAGCCGGGACGTCGTAATCACCGATCACGATCTGAGCGGTTGCCTCGCTCGTAACCACGACGCGCGCCGCAGCAGCGAGCGCGGCGCGCTCGCTCTCGCGGAAAGTGTCTGCCTGCGTGGTGTCGAGACCGGGGTCGAGAGCAAGCGGTTGGTGCACTAGCGCAATGAGCGGCGTGTGGCATCGGAGCGCGCCGGCCTCGGGCAGCGCCCCGAACGCAAGCCCATCGAGGACGGTGGGACAGCCGGCCGGCACCGCGGATAATATCGCCAGCGCGGTCGCACGCTGCGCCATGCTCGGGAAGGGAAAGCCGCCGCCGATGTCGGCGACATCCACCCGCCAACCGAGCCGCCGAAGCTCCTGGATGATGCGCCGGTCATAGCCATAACCTCCGGTCGGCGTAGCGAGATCACCCGGCACCGCGAACGCGAGATTGTGTGGAAACTTATGCACGATACGGGTCAGGTGACGGTTGCGCTCGGTTCCATCCGGTGAACGGGGCCGTGCCGACAACGATCGGTCAGCCCGTCGCGCAACACGCCGGCCCCGCTATCGCATTGCCGATCGCGTGCGGCCAGGCGTCTGCGACCGTGCAAATGCGTTGGTCACCCATGATGGCCATCGGAAACGACTTTGGCGCCAACCAAATAATCCAATTGCTCGACGTAAGTTCCCGAGCGGCTGATGCAAATCGACACTTGAAGGCTCACTGCACCGCCTTTTCGCTCGGGGGAAACCCGGCGTCGATGCCAATAGCGGCCTTGAGCAGTCGCACCAAAAGCGATCCCTACTCGATCACCTCGTCGGTAAGCCCGAGTAGTTTATCAGGCACGGTGAGGCCGAGCGCCTTCGCCGTCTTGAGGTTGATTACCAATTCGAATTTGTTCACCTGTTCGACCGGCAAGTCGGCCGGCTTCGTTCCCTTGAGAACTTTACCGACGTA
>JBLMXS010000188.1:0-18631 GCA_050257895.1 Thiohalocapsa sp. | reverse complement strand
CACGACGTGTTTTCGACCGTCACCACCGGCTACGCCTATCCATGGGAGGAGATCAGGCTCAAGGACAACGCCTGAGCCGTGTCTCGCGACCCCGCGCGATCCCTATACCGGGACCCATGCGGGACTGACGGATAAGGATTGGGAGCGGAGCCCGTGGGCCAGTTCATCGCACGGCGCGTCATCTACAGCCTGATCACGCTGTTCATCCTCAGCCTGACGATCTTTACGGTGGTCAGGCTCACCGGAGATCCGGTCACCTTCCTGGCCGAGCCGGGGATGAGCCGTGCCGATCTGCAGCAGCTGCGCGTCGAATGGGGGCTCGATCGCCCGCTGCCGCTGCAATACGTCAGCTTCGTCAAGAACGTCTTCACCGGCGAACTCGGCAACTCGTTCAACTACCAGATGCCGGTCAGCACGCTGTATTTCCAGCGCCTGCCCAATTCGCTGGAGCTAGCGTTCGCGGCAACGTTGATCTCCTTCCTGATCGGCATCCCGGCCGGGCTCATATCCGCGGTCAGGGTGAATACCGCGTGGGACAGCGCCGGCAAGGTGATCGCCTTGTTCGGGCTGGCGGTGCCCGGGTTCTGGCTCGGGCTGGTGCTGATCCTGGTCTTCTCGGTGTGGCTGCAATGGCTGCCGACCAGCGGCCAGGGCGGCATCTCGCACCTGATTATGCCGGCGCTGGCGCTGGGCTGGTATTTCGCCGCCTCGCTGCTGCGCCTGACCCGCTCCAGCATGCTCGAAGTGATGCGGAGCGAATACATCAAGCTGGCGCGCCTGAAAGGCCTGCCGGGCTACGTCGTCATCGCCATGCATGCCTTCAAGAACGCGCTGATCCCGGTGCTGACCCTGGCCGGCGTCAACCTCGTCATCATGATCAACGCCGGCGTCATCATCGAGGTGATCTTCGCCTGGCCGGGGATCGGCCGGCTGCTCTACGAGGGCATTTTCCAGCGCGACTTTCCGCTGGTGCAGGGGGTGGTGATGGAAGCCGGCATCATGATCGTCGTCATCAACCTCCTGGTCGACTTCCTCTACGCCTACATCGACCCGCGCATCCGCCTGGCCAAATAGGTGAGCCGATGGTGAGCAATATCGAAGAGACCGGCGGCGCGGTTGCGATCGCCCGTCCGGTCATCGCGCCTCCGACCGGCGAAGGCTGGCAGTGGCTTGCCGCTGTGCGGCAGTTGCCGATCCTGCCGATGGCGATCCTCGTGCCGTTCGTGCTGATCGCGGTATCGGCCAATGTCATCGCGCCCTACGATCCGACCACACCAATCGCCGGCGCCAAGATCTTCGAGCCGCCGTTCTGGGCCGCCGACGGCAGCTCGCACTGGCTGCTCGGCACCGATTTCCAGGGCCGCGACGTGCTCTCGCGGCTCATTTACGGCGCGCGCGTGTCGCTGATCGTCGGCGTCACCGGCACGATCGTCGCCGGCACGATCGGCACCACGATGGGCATCCTGTCGGGCTATCTCGGCGGCTGGGTCGATCAGGCGATCATGCGCGTCGTCGACGCCTGGCTGGCGCTGCCGTCCCTGATCTTTGCGCTGTTTCTGGCGACGATGGTCGGCCCCAGCATGTGGAACATCGTGATCATCCTCGGCATCGTCTACTGGACGCGTTATGCGCGGGTGATCCGCGGCGAGGTCTTGAGCCTTCGCGAGCGCGAGTTCGTCAAGCTCGCCGAGATCGCCGGCGCCAGCCGGATGCGCGTCATCCTGCGGCACATCCTGCCCAACGTCCTCAACTCGGTGATGGTGCTGGCCAGCCTGACGATCGGCGTCGTCATCATCGCCGAGGCCTCGCTGTCGTTTCTCGGCGTCGGGGTGCCGGCGCCGCAGCCCGCCTGGGGATCGATGCTGTCGGAAGGCCGCTCGATGCTGATGGTCGGCGACTGGTGGCTGACCATCTTCCCCGGGGTCTGCATCATCCTGGTGGTGCTGGCGACGCAGTTGCTCGGGGATTGGCTGCGGGTCCGTCTCGACCCGCAATTGCGCAACCTCTAGCTCGGTCGAAAATGAAACATCACATGTCGACCCCGTCGCCGGGCTTGATCCGGCCACCCACGTCGTGCACGCGCCGACCACCTTTAAAGACGTGGACCCGCGGGTCAAGCCCGCGGGCGGGGGAAGCTTAGCCATGGCATCCCTGCTCCAGGTTCAAGACCTGCAGACGCATTACGTCTCGTTCGGCGGCGCCCGCATCGTGAAAGCCGTCGACGGCGTCAGTTTCACCCTCGAAGAGGGCGAGACGCTCGGCATGGTCGGCGAGTCGGGCTGCGGCAAAACGACGACCTGCCTGTCGATCGTCGGCCTGTTGCCGACCGCGGCGCGCATCGTCGGCGGCTCGATCGCCTACCAGGGCGAGGAGCTGACGACAATGGGGCCCCGCGAGCTGCGCCATATCCGCGGCGGGCGGATCGCGATGATCCTGCAAGACCCGATGGCCTCGCTCAACCCGCTGTTCTCGATCTACCGGCAGGTCGCGGAGCCCGCCTACTACCACCGCGCGATGCGCGGCCGCGGCTTGCGCGAGCGGGTGCGCGAATTGCTCAACGCGGTGCGCATCCCCTCGCCGGCGATGCGCATGCGCGAATATCCGCACCAGATGTCGGGCGGCATGCGCCAGCGCATCGTCGGGGCGATCGCACTGTCGGGCGGCCCCAAGCTGATCATCGCCGACGAGCCGACCACCAACCTCGACGTGACGATCCAGGCGCAGTACCTCGATTTGTTGAAGGAATTGCAGGAGCAGACCGGCGTCGCGATCATCTTCGTGACGCACAATCTCGGCATCGTCGCGCGCATGTGCGACAAGCTGGCGGTGATGTACGCCGGCAAGATCGTCGAGGCCGGCAGCGCGCGCCAGCTGTTCAACACGCCGCGGCATCCCTACACCAAGGCGTTGCTCGGCTCGATGCCGAAGATCGGCAGCAAGGAAAAGCTGTTTGCCATTCCCGGCCAGCCGCCCGATCTGGCGACCTTGCCGTCGGGCTGCCCGTTTCATCCGCGTTGCCCCGACGCGATGCCGCATTGCGCGGCCGAGGCGCCGCCGCAGACGGCGCTCGGCGAGGGCTGGCACACCAGCTGCTGGCTAGCCGTGCCGCCGATGCGGCCGGCAGCCGCCGACGCCGAAACGCCCAGCCCACAGGTTCGCCATGCCGCCGCTGTTGGAAATTGACAACCTGACCAAGCATTTCCCGGTCACCACCGCGCTCTTCCCGAGAAAGCGGGTGGCCTGGGTCAAGGCGGTCGACGGCATCGATCTGACGGTCGATGCCGGCGAGACGCTCGGCATCATCGGCGAATCTGGCTGCGGCAAGACGACGACCTCGAAGCTGATCCTGCTGCAGGAGAGCCCGACCTCGGGCGAGATCCGCTTCGACGGGCACAATGTCGGCACCCTTGCCGAGGCGGAGCTGATGCGCTACCGCCGCCAAGTGCAGGTCGTCTTTCAGGACCCCTACTCCTCGCTGTCGCCGCGCATGCGGGTCGGCGAGATCATCGCCGAGCCGCTACAGATCCACACCGACATGTCGCGTGACGAGCAGAAAGAGCGGGTCGCCGAGGTACTCGACCTGGTCGGCCTGCGCCCCGAGGTGGCGCGGCTCTTCCCGCATGAATTCTCGGGCGGCCAGCGCCAGCGCGTGGCGATCGCCCGCGCGCTTGTCACCAATACCCGCCTCATCGTACTCGACGAGCCGGTGTCGGCGCTCGACGTGTCGATCCGCGCCCAAATCATGAACCAGCTTGAGGAATTGCAGGAGCGGCTCGGCGTCAGCTACCTGTTCATTGGCCACGATCTGGCGACGGTGGCGCATATCAGCCACCGCATTGCGGTGATGTATCTCGGCCAGATCGTCGAATTGGCCGAGGCCGTCGAATTGTGCGAGAAGCCGCTCCACCCCTATACGAAGGCGCTGTTCACCGCCGCCCTGCCGGCGCATCCCGACGAGCAGCGCGAACGCCTGGCGCTCAGCGGCGAGGTGCCGAGCGCGCTGGAGCCGCCCTCGGGCTGCCGCTTCCATCCGCGCTGCCCGTTCGCGATGCCGCGCTGCGCCGTCGAGGCGCCGGTGCGCCAGGACGCCGCGCCCGACCACAGCGTCGCCTGCCATTTGTATTAAAGACAGTGGCTCGATGGACCGCCGGCATGCCGGCCGGAGGCCGGCGGTCCAAAGCGCGCGCCGAGGCTAGTGGGTCACTGACCCACTACCGCGCCGAGACATGCCTTTTCAAGGCCGGCGCTGCTGCTCTAGCATCGCCGCCTCAAATTTGCGCAAGGAGCCGAAGATGCGCGCCGCCGTTCTGCATGCCGCCCACCAGCCCCTGACCATCGAGGAGGTGTCGGTCAACAAGCCGGGGCCGCGCGAGGTGTTGTTGCGCACCGCCTTCGCCGGGCTGTGCCACAGCGACCTGCATTTCATCGAGGGACTCTATCCGATCCCGACGCCGGTCGTGCTCGGCCATGAATCCTCGGCAATCGTCGAGGCGGTCGGCGACGG
The DNA here is from genome assembly GCA_050257895.1 of Thiohalocapsa sp. Classification (GTDB taxonomy): domain Bacteria; phylum Pseudomonadota; class Alphaproteobacteria; order ATCC43930; family CGMCC-115725; genus DATARH01. The sequence continues at coordinate 14,127 of JBLMXS010000188.1, read as the reverse complement.
CGTCAGCTACGTCAAGCCGGGCGATCACGTCATCACCTGCCTCAGCGTGTTCTGCGGCACCTGCCCGCAATGCCTCACCGGGCACCCGAATTTGTGCGAGAACACCGAGGTCAAGATGCTCCCGGGCGTCGCCAAGCGGATGACCTGGAAGGGCGGCCAGCAGATGAACCAGGCCTTCAACCTCTCCTCGTTCGGGGAGCAGATGCTGGTGCACGAGAATTCGATGGTGAAGATCGACGCCGACATCCCGCTCGACATCGCGGCGCTGGTCGGCTGCGGCGTGATGACCGGGGTCGGCGCCGTCTTCAACGCCGCCAAGGTCGAACCCGGTGCGACCGTTGCGGTGATCGGCTGCGGCGGCATCGGGCTCTCCGCCGTCAACGGCGCCGCGCTTGCCGGCGCCGAGCGCATCATCGCGATCGACACGGTGCCGGCGAAGCTCGATCTGGCGCGCGAGATGGGCGCCACCGACACGGTCAACGCCAGCAATGCCGACCCTGTCGAACAGATCCGCGAGATGACCGGCGGCGGCGTGCACTACTCGTTCGAGGCGATCGGCACCAAGGCGACCGCCGAGCAATCATTCCGGATGCTGCGGCCGGGCGGCACCGCGACGATCATCGGCATGGTGCCGTTCGGCCTGAAGATCGAATTGCACGGCTTCGACTTCCTGCGCGACCGCAAGATCCAGGGCACCTCGATGGGTGGCAACCGGTTCCGCGTCGACATGCCGCGGCTGCTCTCGCTGTGGAAGCAGGGCCGGCTCAAGCTCGACCACCTGATCTCGGGCAAGATCCGGCTCGACCAGATCAACGACGGCTTCGCCGCGCTGAAATCGGCGCAGCCGGTGCGCCAGCTGATCGATTACGGCGCCGTCTGAGGTGCCGCGATCAGGCGTGGTGGGGAGCCGAGCGCCGCAGCGGCACTCGGCGCGCCACCGGGCCAAGCAGGGACAGGCCGAGCGCGCCGGAGAGCCCCAGCACCAGCGTCTTCTCGCTGGCCAGGTCGGCGACATCGAACGCCAACCCGATGATCGCCGGCACCACCAGCACCAGCACGATCGGGCTCGCCATGATCAGCGTCACCGCCAAAACCCATTTGATCCAGCTGAAAAGGTCGGTCATCGCGCGCTCCAGTCGTCGCCTTTTCAGCTAAATTACGTGGCTGCGATTAATGAATGCTTGCACCGAGCGGCGCCGATGCTTCGGATTTGGTGCAATAACTGCGGTTTTACGGTTCGTCGAGCGGCGGGAGCTTGGGATGCTTCAGGCTGCGCGGAAGGTAGCCCAACAGGCGCGGGTCCTCGAAGCGCAGCTCGCGCCGCGCATAGACGACGAAGCCGGCGCGCTGGTAGTGGCCGAGCGCCTTCGGGTGGTCGAAGGTGCGCGTGTGCACCCATAGCCGCCGGATCGGCCGCTCCCAGGCGCGGTCGATCGCCGCCTGCAGCATGAACGGGCCGAGGCCGCGGCCGATGAACTCCGGGATAAGGCCGAAATAGCAGAGCTCGGTCTCCTCGGCCGGCGCCGCGTCGAGCTCGAAATAGCCCGCCGGCACGCCGCCGACATAGAGCACGAAGATCTCGGTCGTCGGCTTCTGGATCTGCGCCGCCAGCGCGGCGTCGCCGATGAGGCGCCGCTCATACCACAGCCACGGCGTGCCGACCGTCTCGTAGAGGTAGCGGTAGAACGAGACGGTGCAGTCTTCGGCGTGCATCAGCGCCAGCTTGATGCCGAACGGCGCCGGGACGCGCGGCAGCGCCGGGCGCGCCTGCATCTCGAGATAGGTGATCGCATCGTCGAGCAGCGCCATCGTCCGGCTAGGCCATTCTCGGTTCGCACGGAAGCAGCAGCATCAAAATTAGCGTCATGGCCGGGCTTGACCCGGCCATCCACGAGACGCAGCGCGTGGATCCCCGGGTCAAGCCCTGGGATGACGAGCCGGGGGTGGTCAAACAGATCACCAAAACCCTCGCGCGCTTACGCGTGGCCGGCGTCGGTCGAGAGCATCGACAGGTCGATGCCGAGCTTGCCGAGGGCGCGCTGCCATTTGCCGTCGGGATCCTCGCCGAACACGAGATCGGCATCGGCGGCGACCGACAGCCAGCCATTGGCCTGCATCTCGGCGTCGAGCTGGCCGGGCGCCCAGCCGGCATAGCCGAGCGCCAGCAGGTTGCGGCGGGGCCCCTGGCCCTTGCCGATCGCCCGCAGGATGTCGAGCGTCGCTGTCACCGCGAACTCGTCGGCGACGAGCAGCGTCGCCTCTTCGCGGTAATCCGGGGTGTGCAGCACGAAGCCGCGCCCGGGCTCGACCGGCCCGCCGAAATGCACCGGCCGCGGCGGGTCGCAGCGCTCCGGGTCGAGTTTCAGATGGGTCAACAGCTCGTCCATCGTCAGCGGCGCCAAGAGCTTGTTGACGACGAGGCCCATCGCCCCTTCCTCTTCGCTGTGGGCGCAGATGTAGACCACCGAGCGGGCGAAGCGCGGATCCGTCATTTGCGGCATCGCGACGAGGAGCTGGCCGGTCAATGCTTTGCCGCTCTGCGATTTCATCCCGCCCTCCTGCGCCAACGCCCCCGGCAACCGGCTTTGCCGGAAACAACACCCGGCCGCGTCATCTATTCCGCTTCATCATACGCCGCCGTCGCCGCGCGGGGATCAACAAACAACGGCCGCGGCGAGGGCCGTCCCGGCGTTTACGCCTCCCTGCCGGCTATGGTATCGGTGCGGCCCCAGCCGCCGGCCGGCGGCGCTTGCGGAACGACATTCGGAGGGAGATCCGATGGCCATTCAGGTGGGCGACAAGATTCCGGCGATGACCTTCAGGTACGCCAGCCCCGAGGGGCCGAAGGAGATCAGCTCGGACGAGCTGTTCGGCGGGAAGAGGGTGGTGCTGTTCGCGGTCCCGGGCGCGTTCACGCCGGCCTGCTCGCAGCGGCACCTGCCCGGCTTTGTCGACAAGGCGGCCGATCTGAAGGCCAAGGGCGTCGACACGGTCGCCTGCATCGCGGTCAACGATCCGGCGGTGATGGGAGCCTGGGGCAAGTCGCAGAACGTCGGCGACAAAATCATGATGCTGGCCGACGGCAGCGGCGATTTCGCGCGTGCGGTCGGGATGGACATCGATCTGAGCCGTGCCGGCCTCGGCAGCCGCTCGAAGCGCTACTCGATGCTGGTCGAGAACGGCACGGTCAAGTCGGTCAACGTCGAGCAGGTGCCGAGCCAGGTCGACGTGTCGAGCGCCGAGGCGATGCTGAAGGCGCTGTAGCCGCCACTTCGAGCATCATTCCCCCGAAAGCGGGAATCCAGGCCCACAGAAGATATGTTTGCTCTGGACCCCCGCTTTCGCGGGGTGACGGCTCTTCACCCATGGCCCCAGTATCCGGCCCGTCACAGCTCGCGCGTGCGGCTGGCGAGCGCCTTGTCCCACACCGTCTCGCGCGCCGCATCGAACACGAGCCCCGGCTCGGCCGGCGCGGTGAACCAGTCGTGTCGCGCCATCTCCGCTTCGAGCTGGTCCGGCCCCCAACCGGTATAGCCCAGCGCCAACAGGTATTTGGCCGGCCCCTTGTGCTGCGCGATGTCGCGCAGCACGTCCTTTGTCGCGGTCATCGCCAAGCCGTCGCCGGCGGCCAGCGTCCCCGTACGGTAATAATCGGCGCTGTGGATGACAAAGCCGCGCTGCGGCTCGACCGGGCCGCCGAAGAACACGCGGATCGTGCCGGCGACCGGCTCGGCCTTGCCGTCGCCGGGAGTGCCCGGAGCGTTCGGCGCGACGTCCGGGGAGTCGTTGTCGCGGATCGCGCCGAGCAGTTCGGAGAGCGGGCGCTCGGCGACCGGGCGGTTGATGATGATCCCGAAGGCACCCTTCGCGTCATGGCGCACCAGCAGGATGACGGTGTGCCCGAAACGCGGATCCTGCATCGCCGCCGCGGCGACGAGCAGCTGCCCCGCCGCCGGCTGGACGGGCGGTTCCTTGTCGGCGGCCGACACTGCTGCCGCGAAGAATAGCGCGGCGCAGAAAACCGCAGCGAGGCGGGGACGCCAGTCGCGCAGCATGGTCATTGTCATTGCGAGCCGGGCGAAGCAATCTCGTTGCGATAATGCACCAATTCGCACCAGATTGCTTCCTCGCCCTCCGGCCCGCGCGATGACTGCTATCGAAACCCCGCCCGACGCCGCCGCGCTGCCGCGCGATCGCCTCGAAGCCTGGCTGGCGGCGCATGTCGCCGGCTTCGGCGGCCCGCTCGCCGCTGCCGAGCGCTTCGCTGGCGGTCAGTCGAACCCGACCTACCGGCTCGCCGCCGGCTCCGGTCCCTATGTGCTGCGGCGCAAGCCGCCGGGTCCGCTCCTGCCGAGCGCACATGCGGTCGACCGCGAATTCCGCGTGATGCGGGCGTTGGCGGCGACCGCGGTGCCGGTGCCGCGGGTCCTGGCGCTGTGCGAGGACGACGGCGTCATCGGCAGCGCCTTCTACATCATGGAATTTCTCGACGGCCGCATCTTCTGGGACCAGCGCCTGCCGGAGATCGCCGATCCTGCGGAGCGCGCCGCGATGTTCGACTCGATGAACGCGGTCATCGCGGCGCTGCACAGCGTCGATTACGCCGCGCTTGGGCTCGGCGATTTCGGCCGCCCCGGCAACTATATGGGCCGGCAGATCGCGCGCTGGAGCCGCCAGTACCGCGCCTCCGAGACCGAGCCGATCGCGGCGATGGACGCGCTCATTGACTGGCTGCCGCAGCATCTACCGCCGGAGGCGGCGCCGGCGATGGTCCATGGCGACTACCGCATGGACAACCTCGTCTTCCACAAGACCGAGGCGCGGGTAATTGGCGTCCTCGATTGGGAATTGTCGACGATCGGCGATCCGCTCGCCGATTTCGCCTACCATGCGATGAGCTGGCGGGTGACGCCGGAACTGTTCCGCGGCGTCGCCGGCATCGATTTCGCGGCCCTCGGGATCCCCGACGAAAAGGCGTACGTCGCTGCCTATTGTCGTCGCACCGGACGCAGCGCGATCGGCGATTGGGATTTCTACATGGTCTACAGCCTGTTCCGCATCGCCGCGATCCTGCAGGGGATCGCCAAGCGGGCGATCGACGGCACCGCCGCCGCCGGCGACGCCGCCGAGCAGGGCCGCCTTGCGCGCCCGCTTGCGGAACAGGCGTGGGAGCTGGCGCGCTCGCTCGGCTGTTGAACCGGTTCGCCATTCCGATAACCTGACCCGCCTCTCAATCAGCGGCCACCATGCGGATTTTGCTGCGGATTCACGAATTGCGGAACAACGGCGCGGTTTACGCGCTGCTGCATTACGCTGAGCACCTGGCGGCCAGCGGGCATCGCGCGGTGCTGTCGGTCCCGGCGGGCGGCTCGGAAGCGCTGCGGGCGCGTTTTGTCGCCGCCGGGATCGCGGTCAATCACGACGAGCAGCTCGACATCGCCGGTTTCGACATCGCGATCGTCGGAACGATGTTAGGCGGCGCCGCGGTGGAGGCGCTGTCGCGGGCGATGCCGGTCGTCTGGTCGATCACGGAGAGGCGGCTGCCCGCCTGGGACTCGGACCCGCCCGGTCGGCTGCAGCGGCTGTTCTCGTGCGCCAGCAAGATCGTCTTCCCGACTTATTGGTTGGTCTACGAATACGCTGACATCCTGAGCCTGTCCGCGCCATACGTCGCCGATGTCATCCCGATCGGCTTCAAGCCAGTCGAATACCCGCCGCCGGCGGAGCGCAATGACGGCGCCTTTCGCATCCTGTGCGTCGGCTCGCTGTATCCGCGCAAGCGACAGATCGATCTGATCAATGCCATAAGGGCGCTCGGCGATCCGGCCATCCACTGCCTGTTCGTCGGCGACCCCTACGCCATTGGCGCCGCCGACCTGTCCTATGCGCGGCAAAACCCTGCGCAATTCTCGTTCATGAACCCGAACGACCGGGCCGAGCTGCAGGCGGCCTACCGCCGATGCGACATGTTCGCGTTGCCCTCCGGCGACGAAACCTTCGGCATGTCGGCGATCGAAGCGGGGCAAGCCGGACTTCCGGTCGTGCTGTCGGACCTGCCGACCTATCGCTATATCTGGCGGGACGGGTGGAACGCGCTGATCCACCCGATCGGCGATGTCGCCGCGCTGGCGCGCTGCATCAAGCGACTGAAGGACGAGCCAGGGCTGCGCAGCCACCTGGCGCAGCATGCGCAGGAGGTGGCCCGCTGCTTTTCGTTCGACGCCTATACGAAACGCTTCGACGCGACGCTTGCGGACGCCCTCGCGCGATCGGGCCGGCGGCGCTAGCGAGGCTCAGCCATCGCTCGGCCGGCCGAGCCCGGTCCAGCCCATTTGGTAGCCGGAGATCACCCGCGGCGCCCCGATCTGCTCGGCATATTCGGCGATCAGCTTGCCTTTGCCGCTGACCTGCGGCTGCGAGATCAGGCGCAGCTGGCCCGGCGCCTGCGGCACCCCGAGTACCGACATCGGTGAATCGTCGACGACGACCAGCGTGTCGGCGGACAGCAGCGGCGCGATCGCAGCCAATTCCTTCAGATGGTGGATCGAGCTCGGTAGCGGGTTGGTAAAGTCGACGTCGTAGGAATCGAGGTAGAGCAGGCCGATCGGGGCGAGGTTGGCGGGGGGGCGGTCGGCCAGCGATTTCAGAAACGCGACGCTGTCGCCGCAATGAAGCCGCACCGCCTCGCCGACGAGGGTGCGGCACAGCGCGACCGCCGCCGCGTCGCGATCGACGGAATAGACGATGCTGCCGGGATGGCACTCGGCGTATTTCGCGAACAACACCGTGCTCTTGCCGTCGCCCCAGTCGCTGTCCTTGCGGACGCAGCCGGTTTCGATGATCGCGACTGGCTGTGGCCGGCTGTCGAGATAGGCGAAGATCTGGCGGAAGCCGGCAGCGCGCTGCATCAGGTGCGGCGCGACGGACTGGTCAAAAAATTGCCAGAAATCGGCCGATGCAGGCATCGTCTCTCCGGGCGGATGGCGCCGCTACAGGCGCCGCAGGCGATTTTTGCGGCGATGCACCGCTGGGGCGAGGACGCACAGGATCTCGAACATCATCGTCGCACCGACGAGGGCGGTGCTGCCGGATGGGTCGAACGGCGGGGCCACCTCGACAACATCGCCGCCGACAAGGTCGAGCCCGTCGAGGCCGCGCAGCATGCGCTGCGCCTCGGCAGTGGAGAACCCGCCGATCTCGGGCGTGCCGGTGCCCGGGGCGTAGACCGGGTCGAGCCCGTCGACGTCGAAGCTGACATAGGCCGGGCCGTCGCCGATCACCCGGCAGGCTTCGGCGATGACGTCCTCCGGGCCGCGGCGGAAGAATTCCTCGATATGGACGATGCGCACACCTTTGCTTTCGGCCCATTCCTTCTCATCGGCAGCGTACATCGAGCCGCGGATGCCGATCTGGATCATCCGCTTCGGGTCGATCAGCCCCTCCTCGATGGCGCGGCGGAACGGCGTGCCGTGGGTGTATTTCTCGCCGCCGAAATAGCTGTCGCTCGTGTCGGAATGGGCGTCGAAATGGATGATGCCGAGCGGGTTGTCGCGCCCGATCGCGCGCAGGATCGGCAGCGTGACGAGATGGTCGCCGCCTGCCGACAACGGCGCCGCGCCGGCGGCGTGGAGGCGCGCGTAGAAGCCCTCGATGCGAGTCAGCGAGTCCGCGAGGTCGATCGGGTTGACCGGTGCATCGCCATGGTCGCTGACCCGGCACAATTCATAGGGCGCCGTCAGGCTGACATGGTGGACCCGCCGCATCAGCGTCGACATGTTGCGGATCTCGCGCGGTCCATGCCGGGCGCCGGCCCGGTTGGTGGTGCCGCCATCCCACGGCACGCCAATCAGCGCGATGTCGAGCCGCGCGGGGTCGCGCTCTATCGGCAGCCGCATGAACGTCGCGACCTCGCCAAAGCGCGGCACCACCATGCCGGATAGGGGTTCGGGAAAACTGTCGGGAGAACGGTCGGTCATCGGCCGATTATAGGGGTTCCGGTCGGCCGATTCATCCATCGCCGGGCGCGGCGATGCCCTATCCTGCGATGGCTGCGTCGAGGCTACAGATGCTGACACGGGAATTCATGTTCGGGATGAACATCATCTCGCTCGCCGGCTTTGCGGTGATGGCGGTGGCGCTGGCGCTGAGCCGCCAGCAGCCGGTGCGTATCCCGCTCGCGGTCGGCCTGATGGGGGCCGGGACGGCGCTGCTGCTGCTCGGCCTCTACCTTATGCCGGCGGCAGCTCGATAGCGCCGTTGCCCAATCCGGCGTGGCGCGGGATGCTTCAAGGAACGATTTAGGGCGGATAAGCGAAGCGCGATCCGCCAGCGTCGCGAAAATGGCGGAATACGCAGCGCTATTCCGCCCTACCCGACAGTGAGGAGCAAACACACGATGCCGACGCAGATTCGCGAGAACCATGCCAAGAAGATGCTGCAGAACAACCGGCTGGTGCTGTGCTTCGGGGTCAACCAGCTGCGCACCCCCAACATCGCGATGATCGCGGCGGCGTGCGGCTTCGACGCCGTCTATATCGACCTCGAACACAATCCCACCTCGCTGGAGACGGCGGCGGGCGTGTGCGTCGCGGCGCTCGGCATGGGGCTGACGCCGATCGCCCGCGTCACCTCGCACGACCCGCACGATGCGACGCGCATTTTGGATTGCGGCGCCCAGGGCGTGATGGTGCCGCATGTCCAGAATGCCGCCGAGGCGAAGGCGATCGTCGATGCCTGCCTCTACCACCCGAAGGGTCACCGCTCGGCGTTCGGCAGCGGCCCGCAGCTCGGCTACGCGGCGATCCCGCAGGCCGAGGTGTGCAAGATCATCAACGACGAGACGCTGCTGATGGCGATGATCGAGACGCCAGAGGCGGTTGAGAATGCCGAGGCGATCGCCGCCGTCGACGGCATCGACACCTTGCATATCGGTGCCAGCGACCTGTCGACCGAGATGGGCCTGCCGGGCCAATACACGCACGATCGCATGAAGGCGGCGTTCGAGGCGGTGGCGGGCGCCGCGCGGCGGCACGGCAAGTCGTTCGGGGTCGGCGGCGTGCGCCAGGATTTCGCCTTCCAGAGCTGGCTCGTCTCGATCGGCATGCGCTACCTCACGGGCGGCTCCGACGTCGGCTACATCCTCTCCGCCGGCCGCGCCGACGTGAAGCAATTGCGCGAATTGCAGGTCTGATCGGCTGCGAATCTCGTAGGACGGGTTGAGCAACGCGAAGCCCATCGACGGCAGTGGGACAGCTGATGGGCTTCGCTATCGCTCAACCCATCCTACAGCCTGGTGTCGCACGGCGGGAGCCCCGGCTGGAGGCCCACTCCCGCTGCAGAGCGGCTGTACGTGCTTGGGCGCGATGCCGTAAGCTGACGCCACGCCAGTCCCCGTCAACAGGAGCCCCCGGATGAAAGTCACCAATGCGATCGCTCATGTGCTGAAGACCGAGGGGGTCGAGTGGCTGATCGGGTATCCCGTCAACCCGATCATCGAGGGCGCCGCCGAGGCCGACATCCGCACCATCATGGTGCGGCAGGAACGCATCGGCCTGCATATGTGCGACGCGATCGGCAAGCTCACCTCGGGGGACAAGGTCGGCGTCTTTGTGATGCAGCACGGCCCCGGCACCGAGAACGCCTTCGGCGGCGTCGCGCAGAGCTACGGCGATTCCTGCCCGGTCGTCGTGCTGCCGGCCGGCTATGCCCGCAACATCAACCAGGTGCATCCCAACTTCAACGCCGCGCTCAACTTCCGCAACGTCACCAAGACGGCGGAACAGGTAACCGTCGCCGATGCCACGGTCGAGGCGCTGCGGCGTGCCTTCACCACGGTGAAGAACGGTCGGCCGGGCCCGGTGCTGGTCGAGTTCCCGACCGACATCCTGCGCGAGGAGGTGCCGGACGCGCTGGTCGCCGAATACAAGAAGGCGCCGCGCCTCCGGAGCGCCCCCGACCCGCAATCGGTGTCGGCGATCGCCGAGGCGCTGGTCGCCGCAACGCGGCCGGTGATCGTGGCCGGGCAGGGCGTGCATTACGGCAAGGCCTGGGCGCAGCTGAAGGCGTTGGCCGAGCTCGTCGAATGCCCGGTGATGACGACCTTGCCGGGCAAGAGCGCCTTCCCGGAAAACCACCCGCTGTCATTGGGCTCGGGCGGCATCGGCATCGGCGAGCATCTCTGGCATCACCTGCAGAATGGCGACTTCATCTTCGGCATCGGCTGCAGCTTCACCCGCACCAGCTTCGGCACGCCGATGCCGAAGGGCAAGAAGATCGCGCAGGCGACGCTCGATCCCTACGCGATCAACAAGGACGTGGCGGTTGACCTGGCGGCGATCGGCGACGCCGGCCTGACGCTCGATGCGCTGCTCGAAGAGGTGAGGGACCGGCTCAAGGGCAAGCCGCGCGACCGGCTCGCCGGAGTCACGCGAGAGATCAAGAGCCACCGCGACGAGTGGCTGCAGAAATGGATGCCGCGGCTGACCTCGGATTCGCGCCCGATCTCGCCCTACCGCGTCGTCTGGGACCTCTTGCATACGGTCGACGTCAAGAACACGATCGTCACCCACGACGCCGGCAGCCCGCGCGACCAGATGTCGCCGTTCTGGGTCAGCGAGACGCCCCTCTCCTACATCGGCTGGGGCAAGACGACGCAGCTCGGCTACGGGCTCGGCCTTGCGATGGGCGCCAAGCTCGTCCACCCCGACAAATTGTGCATCAATTTCTGGGGCGACGCGGCGATCGGCTTCACCGGCATGGATTTCGAGACCGCGGTCAGGGAGCGGCTGCCGATCCTGTCGATCCTGTCGAACAATTTCTCGATGGCGATCGAATTGAAGGTGATGCCGGTCTCGACCGAGAAGTATCGCTCGACCGACATCAGCGGCAATTACGCCGATTTTGCCAAGGCCTTGGGCGGCTACGGCGAACGGGTCACCGAGCCGGGCCAGATCAAGGAGGCGATCAAGCGCGGCATCGCCGCGACCCGCGACGGCAAACCTGCGCTCCTCGAGTTCATCACCGAGAAGGCCGTCGAGGTCTCGCGCTACCCGCAATAAGCAAGGTCATTGCGAGCGCAGCGAAGCAATCTGGGGCAGCCGGCGCGATATTGCTTCGTCGCCTTCGCTCCTCGCAATGACGAGTCTTTCTTCAAGGGAGATCACGACATGCCGCTGCCGCAAGACATCCGTCCGGTGTTTCAGGGCGTCCAGGATACGCTCGTCACCTCGGACGCGCCGTGGATCGAGCAGTCGCCCACGGCGAAAATGAAGGTGCTGTGGGTCGGGCGCGAGACAGGCACGTTCGCGCTGTTGATCCATTGGAAGAAGGGCCATGTCGCCTCGCCGCACAAGCATCTCGCCGGCGCGCACGCCTATGTGATTTCCGGCAAGCTGCAGGTGCGCGACGGCGTCCTCAACGCCGGCGACTACATCTACGAGCCGTCCGGCATCCTGCACGATGCGACGACCGCGCTCGAAGACACCACCTACCTGTTCATCTGCAACGGCGCCGTCCTGTATTTCGACGAGAACAGCTTCACCCGCTACCTCAACTCGGAGGTGGTGGAGAAGCTGCGCGCCGAGGCCGCCGTGCCGGCGCGCGCCGCCGCCGAATAGGCGACCGCCGGCTGCCGCGTCGTGGTACTGTCGGACGCTTTATGTCCGGCAGGGGGCGGATCATGCGAGGCCAGCCTATTGCAGTCATGCTTGCCGCGATCGCAACCCTGGTCGCGGCGTCCGGCATCGCCCTCGCCGATACGGTGGTGAAGGTCGGGGTCATCAACTCCTATACCGGTTTTGTCGCGCAACCCGCCGACCAGGGCCAGAAGGGGATCGACCTCTACCTGAAGCTGCACGAGAAGGATCTGCCGCCCGGCGTCAAGCTGCAACTGGTCAAGCGCGACGACACCTCGAACCCCGAAGTCGGGAAGCGGCTGGCGCAGGAATTGATCGCCCGCGAGCATGTGCAGCTCCTGACCGGCGTCGTGCTGTCGCCGGTGGCGGCGGCGGTCGCGCCGCTGACCAAGGAGGCCAAGGTGCCGCTGCTCATCAGCATCGCCGGCGCCGGGGTGCAGATCCCGCGGATCTCGCCGTATGTCGCGCGCGTCACCTTCACGTTGTGGCAGCAGGGCTATCCGATCGGCAAATGGGCCGCGCAGCAGGGCTGGAAGACGGGCTACACCGCGGTCAGCGACTTCATCCCCGGTCACGATTCCGAGCAGTCCTTCACCAAGGGCTTCACTGACGGCGGCGGCAAGATCATCGGCTCGGTCCGCATACCGCCGCAAAACCCCGACTTCGTGCCGTTCGTCCAGCGCATCAAGGATGCGAAGCCCGACGTCGCCTTCTTCTTCGTGCCGGCCGATCCGCAAGCGACGGCGCTGATGAAGGCGATCAGGGATCTCGGGGTGCGTGAGGCCGGCATTCACATCGCGGCGCCGCAGGATCTGGTGCCGGACGAGGCGTTGCCGAACATGGGCGACACGCCCTTGGGCCTCATCACCGCCGGCACCTATTCGACGGCCGGCAAAAGGCCGGCCAACGCAGCCTTTCTCGCCGCCTGGCACAAGGAGTACGGCGCCAACTCGATCCCGGACTTCTTTTCGGTCGACGCCTGGGACGGCATGAGCGCGATCTTCGACCTGATCAAGGCCACCAAGGGCAAGTTCACCGGCGACGAGGCTATGGAGTTCTTCAAGAAATGGAAGACCGCCGATAGCCCGCGCGGCCCGATCAGCATCGATCCGCAGACCCGCGACATCATCCAGAACGTCTATATCCGCAAGGCCGAGAAGGTCGACGGCAAGCTGGCCAACGTTGAGATCGATACGATCCCCAACGTCAAGGACCCGTGGAAGGAATTCAACCCGCCGAAATAGCCGGTCGCGAAATGCCGACGGGATTGCTTCGCTGCGCTCGCAATGACGCGGCGGCCGTCATTGCGAGGAGCGGAGCGACGAAGCAATCCCGATGGAGACGGAGGTGACCGACGCGCTCGCCGCCGCAATCAGCATTCTCTTTCACGGCACCGCGTTTGCGATGGTGCTGTACCTGATCTCGGTCGGGCTGTCGGTGACGATGGGGCTGATGGGCTTCGTCAACCTGGCGCACGGCGTCTTCGCGATGTTCGGCGGCTATGTCGTGACCACCCTGATGAGCCGCTACGGCGCCCCGTTTGCGCTGGCCCTGGCGGCCGCGGCGCTGGCCACGGCGGCGGGCAGCATCGTCGTCGAGCGGCTCTTGTACCGCCGGCTGTATGGCGGCGAAGAGCTCGACCAGGTGCTACTGACGATCGGGCTCATTTTCATGTCGGTGGCAACCGCAACCTATTTCTGGGGCCCAATCGTGCAGCCGCTGCACCCGCCGGGCTGGCTGTCGGGTGAGATCGATCTCGGCATTCGCAGCTTTCCGACCTATCGCAGTTTCCTCATCGTGTGCGGCGCGGTGCTTGTCACCGTGTTGTGGCTGGGGCTCGAGCGCACCCGGTTCGGCGTCAAGATCCGCGCCGCCGTTGACAATCTGCGCATGGCGCAATCGGTCGGCATCAACACCTCGCTTCTGTTCACACTGACCTTCGCGCTCGGCAGCGGTCTGGCCGGGCTCGGCGGCGGGCTCGGCGCCGACCTCCTCGGGGTGAGCCCGAGCTATGCTTTCGACAATCTCGTCTATTTCCTGATCGTCGTCGCGGTCGGCGGGCTCGGCAGCATTCGCGGCCCGTTCGTCGCGGCTTTGCTGATCGGCATCGCCGACACCGGCTTCAAATACCTGCTGCCCGAACTCGGGGCGTTCTTCATCTACGTTTTGACGATGGCGATTCTGTTATGGCGACCAAGGGGCTTGTTCGGGCGGGCATAGAAGGGGGCGAGGCGGCAATCGGCGCCTTTGCCGGGCGACATCGCCCCCATCCGCTCGAAGCCCTGCCGTGGGTCGCGGCGATCGCCGCCTACTTGCTGCTGCCCGGCTACCTGCCGCTCGGGTCGCAAATCCTGGCGACAATCCTGTTCGCACTGTCGGCCGACCTCGTGCTCGGCTATGCCGGGATCGTCACCCTCGGCCACGCCGCGTTTTTCGGGACGGGCGCCTATACTGCCGGCATCCTCGCCGCGAACGGCTGGGGCGAGCCGATCAG
>JBLMXS010000187.1:0-6111 GCA_050257895.1 Thiohalocapsa sp. | reverse complement strand
GACCGGCGAGCGGGCGCCGCCGACCGCCGCAATCACGTCGAGCAGCCGGTCGCCCTTTACCGACAGCGGCACGCGCTCGCCGCGCACGACCTCGCCGGTGACGGTGACGCTGTTGCTGAGGCTCTTGGTGACGGTGACGATCACCTGCGGTTCGATCGCCTTCTCGGCGAGCCGCGCCTCGATTGCGTGCTGCACCTCGACCGGCAGGCGGCCGGCGACCCGGATGCGGCCGGCGAATGGCACGCTGATCCCACCGTCGCGGCCGACGATCTGCTCCGGGATCGTGACGCTGCGCGAGCCGGTCGCGACGTGATCGACCGGCGAGGCGCTGAACAGCCCGCCGCCGGCCGCCTCCCAGATCGAGACGACGAGGCTGTCGCCGATGCCGATCCGCGGCTGCGGCGGCTGGCCGTATTTCTTGAATCGCGCGTGGAAGCTCTCGCGCGGCGCGGCGGCGAGCGCGGCGACCACATTGTCGTCGATGTCGACCAGATCGAACCGCAACCGGTCGCCGCGACTCTCCTGGCTCGTGACGTCGCTCGCCGTCGGCCCGGCGGTCGGCAGGGCGGCGCATCCGGCCAACCCGGCAAGCGTTGCGATCACGGCGAGCCGCGTCATCGCGCCCGAGCGGATTGCCGATTGCATAGGACCGACGCCACCCCGCGGTCGCGGCCTGCTGACACAAGCCGTCACGGAGGCCGCCGGCCGCTTCCCGGGGCCATGCCTCACGATTGCGGAGATACCCCCCTTCGCCGTCGCGCCAACGCAAACCGCGTTCGCCGGCGCAACCGCCACTACCGTGACGTTTCAGGCGCGGCTAGTCAAACCACTTGTACGGCCGTTGTGATCATCCGGGCGGCATAGACGCCCATCCAGCCGGCCGGGTCGAGCCAGCCCTCTTCGTTGCGCGGCGGCTCTATCGCGCGGATATGAGCGTCGGTGATCTCCGAGAGATCGTTGATCAGCCGCGGCGGGTCACCCTCGGTCGACCAGAAGAACCGGCTGGTGCCGGAGACCTCGTGCTTCGCGATCAGGCAGTTGGGTGCACTGCCGGCCGGATTGTATAGACCGACAGCCGAGTAGCCCTCCTGATGGCTGACGATCATCACGCCTTCCGTCCCCGGAAAGGCGTATTTCATCGCCGAGAACCAGCGGCACAGAGATGTGAGTTCCTGCTCGGTGAATTCGTGGTTGCCTGGCGACGACGATGTCGCCGCATCCGCCTGGCGCCGCGCCCGGACCATCAACGGAAAGGGAATGACATTTGTCGTATCAGACACTTTGCCCCCAATCGCACCCGCATGCCGCGGGAATTATCCGCCCGCCTCCTGCGCTAGCGCCGGAGGCGGAGGGACCGTGCATCCCCAAAACCTGCCTCGCCGTCGAATGCCGTTGCGAACCGAAAGAGTGAGTTTGTTGCCGACTACTTTCCGAATTCCGGATCGATACAGTCCGCGGGCAAGGCACGCATTGAACAATACAATAGAGGGCTGATTCCGAGTCAATTGAGGCCGGGGTTTAAGCAAGGCTTTTCGCGGCCGATGTGCCCTTTGGGCAACAGTGGCAAAAAGGCGACATCCTGTTAAACCGTGAGTTTTGTCGCAGCCGGCCCTATTGCGGCGAGGCTGCGACCTGGGCCACCGGCTCCACGGCAACCGTGGCAATGCCCGAGTGGATCATGTCCAGCTCGGCCGCCGCGCGCGGCGAGACGTCGATCAACAGGCGGTGGCTGACTGGCCCCCGGTCTGTGATCACCGCCACGACCGAGCGCCCGTTGCGCAAATTGGTCACCCGGACCAGCGAGTGCAACGGCAGCGAGCGATGTGCCGCGGTCGCATGCACCGCGTCGAGCCGGCCGCCGCTGGCCGTCCGGCGGCCGAGGTGACGCCCGCCATACCACGCGGCGTACCCGACCTGGCGGGCGCCGACGATGCGCAGCGGGCCGATATAGCGGTCGGGCGGCCCGGCGTTCGCTTCGTTCTCTCTTGCCCCGGTGCGATGCGCTGCCGCGGCGTGCCGGTGCGCCACCGCGCATACGGCGCTCTTGCGGCTATGATGGCGCGTTGAGCGGTCGCAGACACGGCTGTCGGCGGCGGCGCTCGCGTTCGCTGTCGCCGCGGATCGCGGGTGGTGGGCGGGATGGGAGTGGTGATGGGCGGGACGGGCCATCTTGGCCATCGCCGGCGCTGCTGCGACGAGCAGGGCAAGCGACAATCCGATGGTCTTTCGCATCCTCATCCGCATGCGTCTCCATGTAGTTGGCACGATAGCGTTGGTGCGGGGGACCCGCGATCCGCGCCGTCTGTCACTGACGGAAAGGCAATGGCGGTGTTCACCCGGCACGACAGCGAGGCGTCCCGGGTCTAACCAGGAAGGTGCATGCCCAACGTAGCCAGCTAGTCGCTAGGATGTCAACCTGTACTTTCATGAAATGCCCTCCATGGCCCAAAGCAGAAATCCGCTGGTGGCGTCCTCATGCAGGCTGAGGGCCTAATCTTGTGCCGGAAATAATCGCGGGGACTTATTCTTGTTGGCGCAATAAAGCAGCAGGGGGGTGCAAGTGCGAAAAACTTGTACGGCAGTAGGCGGCGATGTTAGTCGGGATGGCACAAATTGTTGGGCATCGCGGCTGCCGCAATCGGCATATGTTGGGGTCTCCACCGCGAAACGGGCGACGGGCGACCCAGCAGGCGGCCGATTTTAACGCTGGCATGCCACCGGGGGTTTGCGCGATAACGCGCCAGGTTGGGCCGCCCCGGCGGTCGCGCTCAACGCAGTACGAGGAGATGACGATGGCGGCAGCCGAACGGGCGCTGATCGTGGGTAGCGGGACGGGGTTGAGCGCAGCGCTGGCGCGGCGCTGCCGTCGCGACGGCATGGACGTCGTCTTGGCGGCGCGCGACACACAGAAGCTGGCGCCGCTCCTCGCCGAGACCGGCGCCACCGCCATCATTTGCGATGCGACGCGCGCCGCGGACGTCGAGCAGCTGTTCGCGGCGGTCGACGCCCGCGGCCCGGTCGATCTCGTCGTCTACAACGCCAGCGGGCGGGCGCGCGGGCCGATCGTCGAACTTGACCCGGCGGCGGTCGACACTGCCATCCGCGTCACCGCGTTCGGCGGCTTTCTGGTGGCGCGCCAAGCGGCGATCCGCATGGCGAAGCAGGGCCACGGCACGATCCTCTTCACCGGCGCCAGCGCCAGCGTCAAAGGCTATCCACGCTCCTCATCGTTCGCGATGGGCAAGTTCGCATTGCGCGGGCTGGCGCAGAGCCTGGCGCGCGAACTGCAGCCGCAAAACATCCATGTCGGCCACATCGTCATCGACGGCGGCATCGCCAATCCCGGGCGGACGCCAAGCGGCCCCGATGCGCTGCTCGACCCCGACGCGATCGCCGAGAGCTACCTGCACTTGCACCGCCAGCACCGCAGCGCCTGGGCCTGGGAGATCGAACTGCGGCCCTGGGTCGAGAATTTCTGACGCCGCTCTGAATCATAGGGCGGATAAGCGAAGCGTAATCCGCCGGTCCGTGGCGGAATGCGCTGCGCTTTTCCGCCCTACGCTTGCCTCACAACCACCGGGCCTGCGATGGGTGGAGATCACCGCCGCCCGATGCGCAGCGCATTAATTGACTTCGCCGACGGCTTCGACTATATGCATCGCAACATGACCGAAGCGCGCAACGAGCTGCGACTTATGATCTCGGCGTCCTAGAGGGCGCCGCGTCCGCTCGTCCGTTCCCGGCTGGGGAACATTCTTCTCGCGTTAGGCAGGTTCATGGCTTCGATGGTTTGGGTTTTTCGCGGTGTGGCGTCGCGGCGAGAGAGCGCGCGGCGACTTAGCACCGGCCGGCGGAACTGACCGCCGGCCCGGTCGCCCCGCCCATTATTCGGGTCCGCCGCAGTGCGATGACCCGAGCGATTTTCCGGAGTTCCGCCATGTCCACGATGCCGATCCATAAGTACCGTCCGTTCGCCCCGATCAACCTGCCCGACCGGCAATGGCCGTCGCGCACGATCACCAAGGCGCCCTTGTGGTGCTCGGTCGATCTGCGCGACGGGAACCAGGCGCTGGTCGAGCCGATGGGCCCCGAGCGCAAGCGCCGCATGTTCGAGATGCTGGTGAAGCTCGGCTTCAAGGAGATCGAGGTGGGCTTCCCGGCCGCCTCCGACACCGATTTCACCTTTGTCCGCGACATCATCGAGGAAGGCGTCATCCCCGACGATGTGACGATCCAGGTGCTGACGCAGTCGCGGCCGGAGCAGATCGACAGGAGCTTCGAGGCGATCCGCGGCGCCCGGCGCGCCATCATGCACCTTTACAACTCGACGTCGGAATTGCAGCGACGCGTCGTCTTCGGCCTCGGCAAGCCCGGCATCGTCGACATCGCGGTGACCGGGGCGCGGCAGATCCGCGAGCTGGCGGCGGCGATGCCCGAAACCGAGGTGATGTACCAGTACTCACCGGAGAGCTTCACCGGCACCGAGCTCGATTTCGCGGTCGAGATCTGCGAGGCGGTGATGGACGTCTGGCAGCCGACGCCGCAGAAAAAGGTTATCCTCAACCTGCCGGCGACGGTCGAGATGGCGACGCCGAACATCTACGCCGACCAGATCGAGTGGTTCGGGCGGCACATCCGCGACCGCGACTCGATCGTCCTCAGCCTGCACCCGCACAACGACCGGGGCACCGGCGTCGCCGCCGCCGAACTGGCGGTGATGGCCGGCGCCGACCGGGTCGAGGGGACGCTGTTCGGCAATGGCGAGCGCACCGGCAATGTCGATGTGATGACGCTGGCGCTGAACCTGTTCAGCCAGGGCGTCGACCCCGGTCTCGAGATCCGCGACATCGACGAGATCGTCCGCACCGTCGAATACTGCAACCAGCTGCCGGTGCACCCCCGCCATCCCTATGCCGGGGAGCTGGTTTACACGGCGTTTTCCGGCTCGCACCAGGACGCCATCAAAAAGGGCTTCGAAGCGCTCGAAAAGCGCAACGACGATCTGTGGGAGGTCCCCTATCTGCCGATCGACCCGAAGGATCTCGGGCGCACCTACGAGGCGGTGATCCGCGTCAACAGCCAATCCGGCAAGGGCGGCGTCGCCTATGTGCTGAAGGCCGATCACGGCCTCGACCTGCCGCGCGGCCTGCAGATCGAGTTCTCGAAGATCGTCCAGCAGGTCGCCGACAGCACCGGCAAGGAGCAGACCAGCGCCGACATCTGGGGGCTGTTCGAACAAACCTATCTGCGCGCCGAGGACGCGATTCGCCTCGTCGATTACAGCGTGCTGCCGGAGCGGCGCGCTGGCGAGCGGCGGATCGTGGCGCGCATCGAGGCGGCCGGCCCAAATGGGGTTGACCAGCGGCAGATTGAGGGGGTCGGCAACGGCCCGATCGCGGCGTTTGTCGATGCACTCAACCGCGATTGCGGTATCGCGCTGACTGTGCTCGACTATCACGAGAACGCGGTAGGCGCCGGCGCCGATGCGCAGGCGGCCGCTTATGTGCAGATCCGTGGAGCCGCCGCTGATGGAAGCACCCGCGACGCCGAGGACGGGGTCTTCGGGGTCGGCATGGACAGCGACATCGTCACGGCCTCGCTGAAGGCGGTGGCGAGCGCGGCAACCCGCGTCAGGTAACGCGCCGTCCGGCGAGCGTCAGAGGGCGGCGCGCAGGGACGGGAGCTGGTGATGTTTATCGTCGTCCACCGTACCGACACGCTGCCCGAGATGCGCGCGCTGGTGAATACCGACCATATCGTCTCGGTGGCGCCGGTCGGCGGCGGTCTCAAATCGCGCTTCTCGCTGTCGAACGGCGAGGCGTGGGAGGTCTCGCTGCCGTTCACCCGGGCGATCAATCTGCTGCACGCCGAACTGGAGATCGTCGAGCCGGTGGCGCCGGTCGAGCGCCGTCGCGAGCTCGGCGAACGGCCCGCGCCGCCGGAGCCGGCGCCTGCTCCGACAGGGGCTCCCGAGGGAGACCGGCGCAGCCCGGACCGACCGGTCTTTTTCGAGCGCCGCCGTCCACCCGGCGCGGTCTGAGCGGACATTCAGTGGCGGCCACAACGAATTGAAGAAAGAGTCCCGCGCGGGCGCTGCAGATCCGCCTCTCC
>JBLMXS010000186.1:0-5242 GCA_050257895.1 Thiohalocapsa sp. | reverse complement strand
GCCCAGAGGCAATGTTGCACGGAGGAACCGCATGCGCGCAACGACATTGGCCCTGACGGCCGCTTTCGGGCTGGCGCTGAGCGCCGTCGCCGCGAACGCCTCGCCGCTGTCGACGACAGCTGCCGGGCCGTCGCCAGCGCCGGCAATCGTCAAGATCGTCGCCGGCTGCGGCTACGGCTGGCATCCGACCCGCTTCGGCGATTGCATCCCGAACCGTTACCGGCTGCACCGCGTCCGCCCGCGCGACTACGACACGATCGAGGAATGGGACGAATACGACTACTACTAGTCCGCAGGACCAACACAAAAGGCGTCATCCCCGGGCTTGACCCGGGGATCTCGTCCCGCCGCAGAGAGATGGCCGGGTCAAGCCCGGCCAATGACGATCTCTTTTGCACTCCGTTCCGGGTCTCGGCTCGCGCCGGGATTGCGGTCTTCGCTCTGTAGATCCGGCTACAGCTTGAGCGGCGGCAGGTCGACCCAGCGGCGCTCGCGGTGGCTCTGGTAGCAGGCTTCGGCGAGCTGGACGCTCTTGGCGCCTTCGAGCAGCGATGCCGGGAACGGCGCCTCCTCGGCGACATGCCGCAGGAACAATTCCCACCCCGCCCGGTAGCCGTTTTCGAACGGCTCCAGATCGGGCAATTCCTGCCACTGCGCGTCGAAATCCATCGCCTGCGGCTGCTCAGGGCTGAAGGGCGGCCGCGGCGTCGCCGGCGCCGGCTGGATGAAGCAGTGGTGCAGCCCCGCCACCGCCGAGCCGTCGATGCCGTCGACCTGGATCTGCAAGAGGTCGTCGCGCTTGACGCGGTTGGCCCATGACGAGGCGATTTGCGCCGTGGCGCCGCCTTCCAGCTCGAAGATCGCGAAGGCGTGATCCTCAACATCGACGTCGTAGGGCTCGCCCCGCTCATCGATGCGGCGCGGCTGCGCCGTCATCTGACGGCACAGCACGGCCGTGATCGGACCCAAGAGCCGGTCGAAGATGTAGCGCCAATGCGCGAACATATCGAGGATCAGCCCGCCGCCGGTCGCTCGCCGGTAGTTCCAGCTCGGCCGCTGCGCCGGAATCACCGAGCCGTCGAACACCCACCAGCCGAAATCGAGGCGGATCGAGACGATGCGGCCGAAAAAATCAGCCTCGTACAGCCGGCGCAGTTTCTTGAGGCCCGGCAGGAACAATTTGTCCTGCACGACGCCGCCCTTCCTGCCGGTCTGGGCCGCCGCGCGCGCCAGGGACAGCGCGTCGTCAAGAGTGCCGGCGACCGGCTTTTCGAGATAGACGTGCTTGCCGGCGGCGAAGGCGGCGCGGGCGCGCTCCGGGCGACCGCCGGTGGCACTGGCGTCGAAATAGATCTCGGTGCCGGCATCGGCCAGCAGCGCGTCCGGCTCGGTGCTCCATTTGAGGCCGCCGCTCCGCAGCGCCAGCGTCCCCAGCCGCTCGCCGTCGCGCCCGAGCAGCACCGGCTCCGGCACCAGGAGGTCGCCGTTTGCCAACAACAGGCCGCCCTCCTGGCGGATCGCCAACAGCGCCTTCAGGTGCTGCGTCGTGCCGAGCCGGCCGGTGGCGCCGTCAACGATGATGCCAATGCTACGCGTCGCCATCAGGTTCACCACAGAGACAGTAAGGCAGTGAGAAGTACAACAATCTCACTGTCTCGCTGCCTCATTGTGAAATTTCACCGCGTTGCGGCGATCAGCGACTCGCGCAGGATCTGCGGAATCCTGTCGAGCGTCTCGGCCGGGGTGGAGAGCGGCGGCGACAGGCATAAGACATCGCCCATCGCCGGATCGGCGCTGCCCGGGCGCGCCCGCACCAACAGTCCGCGCGCCATCGCCTCGCGCGCCACCTTGACGCCGAGCCCCAGGGCCGGCGCCTTCGTGCTTTTGTCGGCCACCAATTCGACGCCGCACATCAGCCCGAGGCCGCGCACCTCGCCGACATTCGGTAAATTGTAGAGCTCTTCGAGCCCGGCCAGCAGGCGCTTGCCCTGTTCGGCCGAGCGCTCGACGAGGAGCTCATCCTCGATGATCTGGACGTTGCGCAAGCCGACGGCGCAGCACACCGGGTGGCCGCTATAGGTGGCGGCGTGCATGTAGCGGCGGTCGAGCGGCGCCGACAGGATCGCGTCGTGCACCTTTTGCGACAGGATGATGCCGCCCAACGGCAAGTAGCCGCTGGTGACGCCCTTGGCGAAGGAGACGATGTCGGGCTCGACCCCCCAATGCCCGAGCGCGAACCAGCGTCCGGTGCGGCCAAAGCCGGTGATGACCTCGTCGGCGATCAGGAGCACGTCGTATTTGTCGCAGATCTCGCGCAGCTTCGGGAAATAGCTGCCCGGCGGCACGATGACGCCGCCCGCCCCCATCACCGGCTCGGCAATGACCGCGGCGACGGCGTCCGGCCCCTCGCGCAGGATCGCCGCTTCGACCGCCGCGACGGCCCCCTCCCCCGGCTCCTCGTTGCCCGGCCAGCGATAGGCATAGGGCGCCGCGACCTGGACAAAGCCGGGCACAAGCGGGCCGAACATCTTGTGGTAGATCGCCATGCCGGTGGCGCTCATCGCCGCCATCGTGACGCCGTGGTAGGCGTGCTGGCGCGAAATGATCTTCACCTTGTCCGGCTTGTCCTGGACCTTCCAGAAGAACCGCGCCGTCTTGAACGCGCTCTCGTTCGATTCGGCGCCGGCGGTCGTGTAGTAGACGCCGGAGCTGTTGGGGTAGGCATGGCCGACGATCTTCTCAGCGAGACGCACCGCCGGCTCGTTGGTGGCGCCGACATAGGCCGAGGCGTAGGCGATCTTCCGCATCTGCCCAGATGCGGCATCGGCCAATTCGCCGCGGCCGTGCCCGACATTGACGTTCC
The DNA here is from genome assembly GCA_050257895.1 of Thiohalocapsa sp. Taxonomy (GTDB): domain Bacteria; phylum Pseudomonadota; class Alphaproteobacteria; order ATCC43930; family CGMCC-115725; genus DATARH01. The sequence continues at coordinate 2,379 of JBLMXS010000186.1, read as the reverse complement.
ACAGCCCGGCCAGCCCGTCGATGATCTCGCGCCCGTCATCGAGCTTGAGGATCGCGCCGCGCCCCTCGTCGACGAGGAGCGGCGCCTTGTGCTCCTCGGGATGGTGCAGGGGGTGGACCAGAAACCGCCGGTCGCTTTCGAGCAGCTGCGTCGTGCCGTCCATCAGGGTCCTCCATGCACCGAACCGTCATGCCCGGCCCCCGGATCAAGTCCGGGGGACCCGGGCATCCATTTGCCGATTCGCCGATTGCCGGGTCAAGCCCGGCAATGACGATGTCAGGGAAATTGGTTCGGGAGGTCGAGGGGGTAGATGGGGCGGCGGACGTTGTTGAAGGTGAGCTGCGAATAGTCCGAGGTGCAGACGCCCATGCCGGCGCATTCGACGACGGCCTTGGCCATGGGCCCGAGGCCGGCGCGCCAGTGGATGCGGCTCTTCAGCATGACGTAACGCTTCTGCATGGGGTCGATGCCGAGGGCCAGGAAGCAGTTGAGGTCGGAGGGCTCGACATGGCGCGAGATCAGCGCGATCTCGACCTTGCCGGTATCGAGGACGACGCTCGGCCCCATGTCCGTCAGGACGCCGCGTCCCATCGGGCCGCGATTGCGGAAGCGGCCGCTGGCAATCGTCTTGACCGTGCCGGTGACGGCGAGCGGCCGGCTCTGGCCGGGGATCTGCGGCATTGCCAGCTTGCCGCCGATCGCCAGCGAGATTTCGGCGCCGACGCCGGCGGCGATTGCTTGTTGCACCGCCTGCGGGTCGCAGATCGCAAATGCGGCGACGTTCTCCAGTCCCTCGCGCAGGATCGCGGCCAGCACGGCGGTCGTATCCATCGTGCCGCCCGAGGCGCAATTGTCGTAATGGTCGAGCAGGACGATCGGCCCGCCGCCCGGCTCGCCGTCCCCCAACGTCTTGGCCCTGGCGAGCGATTGGTCCAGCGGCTCGAGCCGGTATACGAAATCTTCGCGGTCGGCCCAGGCCTGGTTCAGCAGCTCGTCGCGCAGCCGCTCGGCCAAGGCCCGGTCGCCATCGGTCACGACGACGGCCGAGAGGCCGGCATTGGCGATGTCGGCGTGCGGGAAGCCGGTGAAGAGGCTGGCGCACAGCGCCCCCTGTGCATTCATCGCCGCGACGCGCGCCTGCAGTTCCTTGTTCGGGTGGTCGTCCGAGCCCTGCCGCATGACATGCGGCAGCATCGGCACATTGCCCCACGCCGTCACCGGGCGCACCTCGCCGCGCATCGCCCGGAGGAGGATCTCGCCAGCCCGCTTCGCGGTGTCGTAGGTGTCGATGTGCGGATAAGTGCGGTAGCCGCTGACGATTGTGGCGTTGGCGATCATCGCCTCGTAGAGGTTGGCGTGCATGTCGTAGGCGACGGCGATCGGCGTCCGGGGGTCGATTGCGCGGATGCGGCGCAGCAGCTCGCCCTCGCCGTCCTCTAGGCTCTCGGTGACCATCGCGCCATGCAGGTCGAGCATGATGCCGTCGAAACCAGCTTGCGCGATAGCGTCGCAGATGATGCCGGCGATGTGCTCATAGGCCGCATCCTCGACCGGGCGCGACGGCGGCGCCCCGGCCGCGATCGGCAGCACCACTTCGGCCCCCTCGCGCGCCGCCAGGTCGAGATAGGCCCCGAGCCCCGAGCCGGTGCCGCGATAGGCCTCGATTGCCGCCTCGCCATAGAGCGGCCCGGGACCGTTGCCGAACCGCGCGAGCGGCGTCGGCACCGGCGAGAACGTGTTGGTCTCGTGCTTCATCATCGCGATCAACAGACGCATCGGCGCGCTCCGCTCAGGTGCATTCGGTAGGATGGGCTGAGCCCAAGCCAGGCCCATCTCGCGGCTGAGAACAAGATGGGCCTCGCTGCGTTCAGCCCATCCTACGACTACTACGACTACACCACCGCGCCGCCCTGCGCGGCGGCGAAGGCGAGTTCCGGCGTCGTGCGGCCAAGCGGCTTTGCCGCCTCCGACAGCGCGCAGGGGAGGAACTGGCCACTGCCGCGCTCGGCGACGAGACGGCCGCCGTCGACGACGACGCGGCCGCGCGACAACACCGTCACCGGCCAACCGGTCAGCCGCATCCCCTCGTACGGCGTATAGCCGACTTGGTCGTGCAGCATGCCGGCGGTGACGGTGGTCTGGCGCGCGGAATCCCAGATCGCGATGTCGGCGTCGCTGCCGACCGCGATCGTCCCCTTCTTCGGATAGAGCCCATAGAGCTTGGCGTGGTTGGTGGCGGTCAGCGCGACAAACCGGTTGAGGTCGAGCCGGCCCTTGCCGACCCCCTCGGAAAACAGCAGCGGCGCGCGCAATTCGATGCCGGGGATGCCGTTGGCAGTGTCCTTGAAGGTGGTCTTGTCGCCCTTCGGCAGTTTGCCG
>JBLMXS010000185.1:0-3265 GCA_050257895.1 Thiohalocapsa sp. | reverse complement strand
GTCACGACCGATCTGGTCGACATCAATCTCGGCATGCGCATTCTGCTCGGCAGCTCGTTCTACGACGGCTGGGACGACAAGGAGATCTTCGTCAAAGAGGACCCGCTCGGCAACCCGGTCGACCGCAATCATCCGTGGAACCAGACCACGATCCCACGGCCGCAGAAGCGCAATTTCGACGGCAACTATTCCTGGGTGATGTCGCCGCGCTGGCTTGACAAGAACTCGGGCCAGCATCTCGCGCTCGACACCGGCGGCGGGCCGATCGCGCGGCTGTGGTCGACCGCTTTGGCCGGCCTCGTCGACACCGGCTACGTCAAGGCGACCGGCAACAGCGTCAAGATTTATCTGCCGAAGACGCGCACCAAGGGCGAAGTCGAGTTCGAGTGGAAGATCCCCAAATGGTCGAACGCCCTGGAGCGCGACCGCGCCCGCACCTACTTCCAGGCGTATTGCGCCGCGATGGCCTACTACTTCACCGAGCGCGCCTTCAGCGAATTGGCGGCCGGCCGCACCCGGACCTGGACCGAGTTCACGGTGCCGGACAACGCGATCGGCTGCGGCTTCCACGAGGCGGTGCGGGGCGTCCTGTCGCATCACCTGGTGATCCGCGACCGCAAGATCGAGAACTACCACCCCTACCCCCCGACCCCGTGGAACGCAAGCCCGCGCGACATCTACGGCACGCCCGGCCCCTACGAGGACGCGATCCAGAACACACCGATTTTCGAGGAGAACGGCCCCGACAAGTTCAAGGGCATCGACATCATGCGGGCGGTGAGAAGCTTCGACCCCTGCCTGCCGTGCGGTGTCCATATGTATGTTGGCGGTGGCAAGACCCTGAAGGTGGTGCACTCGCCGATGTTCGGCACCAGCCGCTAACACGCCGGTGAGCATCGCAGACAGCATTCGGGGACGCAGCGAGGCCGAGGAGGCGCTGCGCCGCATCGACGAGCTGGTCGCGGGCTTGGCGCATCTCGCCGATCCGGCGGCGCGCGAGGCGGCGCGCAACCTCGCCGAGGCCGTGCTCGACATGCACGGGCTGGCCTTGGCGCGGATCATCGCCGTGCTCGCCGCTGACGAGCAAGGGCGGCGGTTGATGCAGGCTCTGGCCGGGGACGAGCAGGTCAAGGCAGTGCTGCTGCTCTACGGGCTGCACCCGGACGACCCGGAAACCCGGCTGCGGCAGGCCTTGGCGGCGCTGACGCCGCGGCTCGGCGCCGAGGGGGCCGCGGCGCGGGTGGCGTACAATGCCGGGACCGGCGGCATCGCCGTACGCGTGTTCGGCGCCGCCTCCGAGGCGCTGCGCCGCGAGATCGAGGAAGCGATCGTCAATGCCGCCCCGGACCTCGACGAGGTGGCGGTCGAATGGCTGGACATTGATGAGGATGTGGCGGCAACGGCGCCGGCAGGCTGAGCCGGACGTCACGGTGGACCGGCGATGGGGACGGCGATGCTGGTGACGGCGGCGCGGCCGCGCCAGGGGATCGCCGCCTTGCGGCGCTTTGTGCGGGCGCCGGCGGCGGAAAGCTGCGAGCTCTGTGGCACACCGATCGCGCCCTCCCACCGCCATCTGCTGGAGCCGATGGCGCGCCGCCTGTTATGCGCGTGCCTCGCCTGCGCCGGCGCCTTTACCGGCGGGCAGGCCCGCTATCGCACGGTGCCGCAAGAGGTCGCGCCGCTCGCCGATTTCCAGATCAGCGAAGCGCAATGGGGCAGCCTCGACCTGCCGATCGACATTGCCTTTCTGTTCCACAGCACGCCGCACGGCCGGCCGGTGGCGCTCTACCCCGGACCAATGGGCGCGACTGAGTCATTACCAAGCCTCGATGCGTGGGGCGGCCTCGTCACCGCCAATCCGGTGCTGGCGGCGCTGGATCCCGATGTCGAGGCATTGCTGGCAAACCGCATCAACGGGCGGCGGTCCTATTGGCGCGTCCCGATCGACCGCTGCTTCGAACTGGTCGGCGTGATTCGCAGCCAGTGGCAGGGCTGGTCGGGCGGCGATGCGGTATGGCAGGCGATTGACCGCTATTGCGATGGCCTCGACAAGCCGGATGGCAGGGCGGGGCAAGCGTGACGGTCGATCTCGATTTCGCCGTCGACGGCGCCGAGATCGCCCGCAATGCGGCGGCGCCGCTGTTGCTGTTCAAATTGCGCGTCAGCAACCGGACGCCTTCTACCCCGGTCCGCAACGTCGTGCTGCAGGCGCAGATCCAGATAGCCGCGACCCATCGCGCCTACAGCGCCTCCGAGCGCGAGCGGCTGTCCGAGCTGTATGGCTCGGGCGACGACTGGCAGCGCGCGTTGCGGCCGCTGTTGTGGACCACCGCGGGCATCCTGCTGCCGCCGTTCGAGGAGGGCTGCGCGGTCGACCTGCCGGTGCCGTGCAGCTCCGACTTCACCCTCGCCGCCACCAAGTATTTCTTCGGCATCGAGGCGGGCGAGGCGGTGCTGTCGTTCCTGTTCAGCGGCTCGATCTTCTTCGCGACGCCGGAGGGCGATCTGCAGATCGCGCAGGTGCCGCATCACAAGGAAGCCTCGTGCCATCTGCCGGTCGGCCTCTGGCAGGACCTGATGGAGCATCACTACCAGGACCGCGTCTGGCTCGATATCGGGCGCGCCTCGTTCGACGCGCTTTACCGCTACAAGCGGCAGCACCGGCTTGCCTCGTGGGACGAGACGCTGCACCGGCTGTTGGAGCAGCGGCCATGAATTTCGCCCGCGCCGACGCGATTGCCCGGACGGTGCTGTACGAGGGCTACAACCTTTACCCGTACCGTCCGTCCGCCTTGAAGAACCGCCACCGCTGGACCTTCGGCGGCGTATTTCCCAAGGCCTGGGCGGCGCAAGAGCGGCACGACCGCTGCTCTCTCGAAACGCAATGCCTGCTAGAGGGGGGGCCGGACAGCGAGATCGAGGTGCGGCTGCGCTTCCTGCACATCTTCGCGCGCGAGATCGGCGCACTGCACCAGCCGCTCGACGCGCTGCCCGCCGATGGCGAGCCGCCGTTCACTCGCACCGCCTGGCTCGAGCTCGGCGACCGCCTGCTGATCGAATGGGAGGAGGCGCGCGAGCGCGAGGTCGCGCTGCCGCCCTGCCGGCTGACGAAATTGCTGGCGGCGCCGGCGCAGATCCGGTTCGCGTATGCGGCTGAACGCGATGTCGAGCCGGTGCGGGGAGCCGACGGGCGCATCGCGGCGCTGATCATCCGCGGCGCGAAGCCGCTCTCGGGCGTCCTGACCGCCACCGCGACGCCGGTGGC
>JBLMXS010000184.1:0-11801 GCA_050257895.1 Thiohalocapsa sp. | reverse complement strand
CGAGCGGCGATCTCGGCACCTCAGCCATTCCGGCTACCAAGTCCGTTTGGAGCATCTCCTTCTACTCTGTCATACCGGCGAAGGCCGGTATCCATCTGTCAGCCGGACGAGCGCCGGAACGATGGATCCTGGCCTGCGCCAGGCCCGCGCCGGGATGACACGACCTTTACTGCCGATACGGACGGTAGAGGGCGCTGCGGGGTTTCGCGGTAGAATAAACGGCTACATCGCTACTAGCGGAGCGCGCGATGCTGGTCGTCACCACCGAGAACATCCCGCATCACCGAGTCGTCGAGGTCAAGGGGCAGTGCTTCGGGGTCGTCGTCCGCAGCCGCGGGCTGGGCGGCAACATCATGGCCGGGCTCAGATCGATCGTCGGCGGCGAGATCCACGAATACACCGCGCTGCTCGAAGAGGCGCGGCGCCACGCGGTCGACCGGCTGGTGCAAAACGCCACCGCGATGGGCGCTAACGCGATCCTGATGATGCGCTTCGATTCGGCCGAGATCGGCCAGACGATGAGCGAGATCGTCGCCTACGGCACCGCCGCCATCGTCGAGCCGCTGCCCCAATGAGACTTTGGAAGTGAGCGTAGTGGTGCGCGCGGTGCTGGCGACGATCGGCGCCGTCCTCGCCGTCCTTGCCGTGATCCTCGCGGCGCTCGGCGTCTTTCCGGCCGCCATCTGGACCGCCGTATGGGCGACGATCCTGCTGCTCGCGGCGCTGTTCGAGCGCTGGCGCTACAAACGCCTTGCCGACACAAGCCCCGGCCCCGACTGGGAGCAGACCGACGAACGCTTCGTCGACCCCGAAACCGGCAAACTGGTCACCGTCTACTTCCACCCCCGCACCGGCGAACGCCGCTACATCGCGGGTTGACCTGCTTGGCTGAAGGCCCCTCACCCTGTCCCTCTCCCCGTTTGCGGGCCGTTTGCGGGGAGAGGGTTGGGGTGAGGGGGAGCCGGAGGTCTTCCGGACGTCGGCATAGCAGGCTCACCCGTCTCGCCTGCGGTTGTCGATGTCGTAGAAGACCGGTGGGCAGATTTGCGCGGCGATGAGGCGGTCGGGGAGCGGCGCCCACACACGCTGGCCGTGCCGGGCGCGGCCGCCCTCGACCAGCGCCAGCGCGAAACTGCGGCCGAGGCGGGCGCCCCAATAGCTCGACGTCACATGGCCGATCATCGCGACCGGCGGCGTGCCGCCGAGCTCGGCGACGAGCTGCGCCCCCTCCGGCAATACCGCGTCGGGGTCATCGGGCAACAGCCCCACGAGCTGCTTGCGGTCGGGGCGCACGAGGTCGAGGCGGGCCAGCGGGCGGCGACCGAGAAAATCCTTGTCCGAGGCCAGCATTCGGCCGAGCCCGAGATCGAGCGGCGTCACCGACCCGTCGGTCTCCTGGCCGATCGCGATAAACCCCTTCTCGGCGCGCAGCACATGCATCGCCTCGGTGCCGCAGGGGGTGATGCCGTACTCGGCGCCGGCCTCCATCAGGCTCTGCCACAGCGCCAGGCCGCAATCCGCCGGGATGTTGATCTCATACGACAGCTCGCCCGAAAAGCTGATGCGGAAGATCCGCGCCGGGATGCCGGCGATCGCGGCCTCGCGCATCCGCATGAACGGGAAGTGCGCCGGGTCGAGCGACAATGCCGTCAGCACCTCGCGCGCAAGCGGCCCGACCAGCGTCGCGTTGGCCCACTCCTCGCTCACCGACACGCAAAAGACGTCGAGGTCAGGCCACTCCGTCTGCAGCCATTCCTCCAGCCAGTCGAGCACGGCGCCGGCATTGCCGGTGGTCGTCGTCAGGAAGAAGCGGTCGGCGGCCAGCCGGGTGCCGACGCCGTCGTCGAACACCATGCCGTCGTCACGGCACATCAGCCCGTAGCGGCACTGCCCGATCCCCAGTCTCTGCCAATGGTTGACGTAGATCCGGTCGAGAAAGCGCCCGGCGTCAGCGCCGCCCACCTCGATCTTGCCGAGCGTCGAGGCGTCGAACAGCGCCACGCGATCGCGTGCCGCCAGGCATTCGCGGCGCACCGCCCGCTCCATGTCCTCGCCTAGCTGCGGGTAATAGCGGGCCCGCCGCCACTGCCCGACATCCTCGAACACCGCGCCGGCGGCGACATGCCAATCGTGCATCGGCGTGATCCGCAGCGGGTCGGCGAGCGTGCCCTGGGCGCGCCCCGCCAGCACACCATAGGCGACCGGCACATAGGGCGGGCGCACTGTCGTCATCCCGGTGGCGGCGAGCCGGCGGCCGGTGACGGACGCGAGCAGCGCGGCGCCGGCGAGACCGGAGGTCTTGCCCTGGTCGGGCCCCATGCCGAGCGTCGTGTAGCGCTTCAAATGCTCGATCTCGGCATAACCTTCGCGCGCCGCCAGCGCGACGTCGAAGGCCGTCACATCATTGTGCAGATCGACGAACGCCTGTCGGGCCGCGCGCCCCGACGGCAGCGGCGCCTCGACCGGCGCCGGCGCTTTCTCCGCCTCAGCCTCGTCGTCCACCGCAGGCGGCGGCATTGGTGTCTCGCCGTTGCCGAAGCCGCATAGCAGCGCGGCGCGGGCGCCGGCAGCGAGTCCATCGGCGAGGGCGCGGCGCAGGCCAAACGTGCCGCCGGCGGCGCCGACCACGGCAAGGCCACGCTCCCCGGAGGCTTCGGCGGTGTCTGGCACAAAGGCGGCGATGCGCTCGTCGAACCGCAGCCGCCGGGGCATCTGCGCGTAGAGGCCGAGATTGGGGGTCCAGCCGGCCGAGACCGCCAGCAGGTCGCAATCGACCACGGTGCTGCTGCGGCCCGAGACCGGCGCGACGCGCACCCCGCGCAGGGCCTGGCCGCCAGCGGTCGCCACCACCTGATGACCCGGATAGAGCGGCATCCCGGCAACCAGCCGACGCGCCGTCGGCCCCGCCTCGGCGCGCGGATCGACGATCGCGCCAACGACGGCGCCGGCGGCGGCAAGCGCGGCGGCAAGCGCATAGGCCTCGTCATGGTTGACGAACAGCACGACCCGCCTTCCCGCCAGCACGGCGTAGCGCTGCAGATAGGTCTCCACCGCGCCGGCCAGCATCACCCCTGGCCGGTCGTTCCCGGCAAACACCGGCGGCCGCTCCAAGGCGCCGGTCGCCAACACGACCTGCCTGGCGCGGATGTGCCACAGACGCAGGCGCGGGAGGCCGGACGGCGCCGTGGGCCCGCGCAGGTCGCCGACGCGCTCGACGCCGACGAGGTAATTGTCGTCGTACCGGCCGACGATCGTCGTCGCTGCCAGAAGGCGCACCTCCGGCATCGCCCGCAATGCGGCGACGACGCTGTCCGCCCAGGCAAGCCCATCGCCGCCGGCGATATGACCGGGACGCCGCAGCAGCGAGCCGCCGAGCAACGGGTCGCCGTCGGCCAGGAGGACGCGCGCGCCGGTCATGCCGGCGGCTTGTGCGGCTGCGAGACCGGACGGGCCGCCGCCGACCACCAGCACGTCGCAATGGATGTGGGCCTTGTCGTAGCGCTGTGGGTCGGGCTGCCGCGGCGCCGCGCCGAGCCCGGCAAGGTGGCGCAGCAGCGGCTCCCACAGCGCTCTCCACAACGCCGGCGGCGCCATGAACGTCTTGTAGTAGAAGCCGGCCGGGAAGAGCGGCGCCAAGGGCCGGACCAGCGCCCCGAGATCGGCCCGCAGGCCCGGCCAAGCGTGCTGGCTGAAGGCGCGCAAGCCCTCATAAACGGCGATGTCGGTGAGGCGACGGTTCGGCTCGGCGGCGGCGCCGCTTTCCAGCCGTACCAACGCCGACGGCTCCTCGACCCCGGCCGAAAAGATCCCACGCGGGCGGTGGTATTTGAAGCTGCGCCCGACCAGCCGGACCCCGTTGGCGAGCAAGGCCGAGGCCAGCGTGTCGCCGGGGTGGCCCTCGAACCAGCGGCCGTCGAACCGGAAGTTGAGGAGCCGGCCGCGGTCGATCAGCCCGCCGACCTGCAGGCGAAACGGCTGGGTCACGATGAGCTGCGCGGGAGCGGCGGCGGCGTCTCGCCGATCCGGTAGGCCGCGAGGATCCGATGCGAGAGCGTGTCGCGCAGGAGGTTGAACCAGCGGCGGCAGCCATGCGCGTGCACCCAGCGCTCGGCCAGCACCCCCTTCGGGTTGCCGCGCATGTAGAGATAATCGGCCCAGGCGGCGTCATCGACGGAGGCGGGATCGAGCGGCCGCGCGATATGCGCCTCGCCGCCATAGCGAAACTCAATTTCGTCGCGCGGCCCGCACCACGGGCACGGGATCAGCAGCATGCGTTTGAGTGCTGGAGCATGCGCTCGTACGGCGCGACTACTCCGATCCGCATTCCCGGCGAAAGCCGGGATCCACCCGGAAGCATTCGCGACGGCTGCAGGGTGGACCCCGGCTTCCGCCGGGAACGCGGTTTCTTGGCCGATACTTGGTGGCCTCTAGGCATCGGAGCTCTCTTATTGGGCCTAATGTGACACCGCGGCGGCGGCGTGCTCGTCGACCAGCGCGCCGGTCGTGAAGCGCTCGAGGCCGAACGGTACGGCGAGCGGGTGCGGCTCGTCCTGCGCGATCGTGTGCGCAAACACCCAGCCGGCGCCCGGCGTCGCCTTGAAGCCGCCGGTGCCCCAACCGCCATTGAGATAGAGCCGCTCGACCGGCAACCGGCCGATGATCGGCGAGGCGTCGGGCGCGACGTCGACGATGCCGGCCCAGCTGCGCAGCATCCGGAGCCGCGAGAAGATCGGAAAGAGTTCGAGGAGCGCCGCCATCTGCGCCTCGATGACATCAAACGAGCCGCGCTGCGCATAGGAATTGAAGGCATCGATCCCGGCCCCCATCACCAGTTCGCCCTTGTCGCTCTGGCTTACATAGACATGCACCGCGCCCGACATCACGACGCAATCGAGCACCGGCTTGACCGGCTCCGACACCAGCGCCTGTAGCGGATGGCTCTGCAGTGGCAGTCTCACGCCGGCCATCGCCGCGACCACCGAGTTGTGCCCGGCGGCCGCGATCGCGACCTTGCCAGCGGCGATCTCGCCGCGCGTGGTCTCGACGCCGGTGACCTGCCCGCGCTCGGCCCGGATCGCCGTCACCTCGCAATTCTCGACGATGTCGACGCCGCGCGCATCGGCGGCGCGGGCATAGGCCCAGGCGACCGCATCGTGCCGAGCGATGCCGCCGCGCCGCTGCAACGTCGCGCCGAGCACCGGGTAGCGCGCGTCGCGGCCGATATTGAGGCCACCGACATTTAAGATTGGGCAGAAGCGCTTGACCGCATCGGGCTCCAGCCATTCGGCGTCGATGCCGTTGAGGCGGTTGGCGTTGACGCGGCGATGGCCTTCGCGGATGTCGGCTTCGCTATGCGCCAGGTTGAGGACGCCGCGCTGGCTCAGCATCAGGTTGAAGTTGAGCTCAGCCGACAGCCCCTCCCACAGCTTCAGCGAATGCTCGTAGATCCGGGCGCTGGCATCCCAGAGATAGTTGGAGCGGATGATCGTCGTGTTGCGGCCGGTATTGCCGAGACCGATCGGCCCCTTTTCGAGCACCGCCACGTTGGTGATGCCGTGCTCCTTGGCGAGGTAATAGGCGGTCGCCAGGCCGTGGCCGCCGCCGCCGATGATGACGACGTCGTAGCGCGCCTTCGGTACCGCCTTGCGCCACGCCGGCTGCCACGAGCGGTGCCCGCCAAAGGCCCGCTGTGCTAGCGAAAAAAGCGAATACCGCTGCATACCGGTCAGGTTTCCCAGTTCTCGACCTGCAATCGCGGCACCCGCGCAAATTCCCGAACGTTGCGGGTTACCAGAACCACATTGCGCGCGACCGCCTGACCGGCGATCAGCACATCATACGGTCCTATCGGAGTCCCTTGCCGGCGCAAGAAACCCCGTATCTCCCCCGCCTGACGAGCGTCATCCTGATCAAACTCGATCACTCCGAATTGCAGCGCGTCGGCGATGGCCAGGTTCCGCGTCTGCTGCGTGCTCTTGTAAGCACCAAAATAAAGCTCCTGCATTACGATCGAAGATATTGCAATGTCCCGTTCCGCCAGTCGCCGGACGCGCCGCACAAGGTTTTCACTACTCTGGTTCGTAAGCGCGATCACGGCATTCGTATCGAGCAAATAGCGCATTAGGGAAACAATTCGTCGAGCTCCGGTCGCTCCTGCTGGCCGGGGTCTTCGTTGACGACCTCGATGAAATCCTCGTCGAACTTGCCGGGCAGCGCATCGAGCCACGCCCAGTCGTCGGCGATCGGTTCGAGGATGACTTGGCTGCCGCGCCGGCGGATCCGCACCTTGTCCCCGTCGAAACGGAATTCCTTCGGCAGGCGCACCGCCTGCGAGCGCCCGGACCAGAACAGCTTTGCCGTTTTCATTCGCCTGACCCTGCTGTATATGAATGATATATAGCATCACGCCATAGAGTTGAAGGTCCAATGATCGACTACCGCAGCGACAACACCGGCCGCGCGGCGCCGGAGATCCTCGAGGCGCTGGTCGCCGCCAACACCGGCACCGCGCTGGGCTATGGCGGCGACGAATGGACGGCGCGGCTGCAGCAGCGCTTCAGCGAATTGTTCGAGACGCCGGTGCGGGTCTTCCCGGTGGCGACCGGCACCGCCGCCAACGCGCTGTCGCTGGCGGCGGTGAGCCCTCCCTGGGGCCTCGTCTATTGCAGCGAATTGGCGCACATCAACACCTCGGAAGCGAACGCCGCCGGCTTCTTTGGCGGCGGCCTCAAGCTCGTACCGGTCGCCGGCAAGGACGGCCGCATCGCCGCCGACGCGTTGCGCGAGGCTGTCGCGGCGATCTCTCCGGGCCAGCTGCATCGCGGGCAGCCGGCGGCCGTCAACATCACGCAGGCGAGCGATCTCGGCGCCGTCTACCCGGTCGAGGAGATTCGCGCGATCGGCGAAATCGCCCGCGCACGCGGGCTCAAATTGCACATGGACGGCGCCCGCTTTGCCAACGCCTTGGCGCGCCTCGGCGGCAGCCCGGCGGCAATGACTTGGCAGGCCGGAATCGACATCCTGTCGTTTGGCGCCACCAAGAACGGCGGCGCGCTGTGCGACGCGATCGTCGTCTTCGACCCAGGGACCAATGGCGCGCTGGCCGACGGGCTGGCCGTGCAATTGCGGCGCGCCGGGCAGGTGTGGTCGAAGATGCGCTTCGCGGCGGCGCAGCTTCTCGCCTATGTCGAGGACGGGCTATGGCTGCGGCTGGCCGAGGCCTCGAACGCCGCCGCCGCCCGCATCGCCGCCGGCATCGCCGGCCTGCCCGGATTGCGGCTCGTGGCGCCGGTCGAGGCCAACGAGATCTTCCTCGAACTGCCATCGGCGGCGATGGACGGGCTTGAAGCCGATGGCTTCCAGTTCTATCGCCGCAGCCCGACCTTGGCGCGGTTCGTCTGCCGCTTCGACCTGACCGACGGCGAGGCCGACGCGCTGGTCGCAGCCCTCAAGCGCCACTGCGGCAGCCCGGCCAAAGCCGCGGCGGAATAAGGCTGTTCAACCAAAAACCGCATTCCCGTGGGCCTTCAGCCCGCGGACTTGATCCGTGGGAAAAGCCGGCGCCGAGTTGTCAGCCTGGGAGACGTTGAAGAGTGGCCCCGGCTTGCGCCGGGGCTGCGGTGGGACCAGCCTCTACTTCCCCGCCCCGGCGTGCTTCTCGCCGGTGGGCGGCGTCGCGGTGCACTGGCCGCACTCGGGCGCCGACAGCCAGATCGTCGCCAGATCCTGGTTCATGTAGTGGCTCGGGCTGATCTTCCAGCCGTTGACGTAGCTGCGCAGCGGCACCCGGCGATACCACCACAGGAGCCAGGCGTTGTGCGCCTGCGTGTCCATATCGTATTTGACGAAGCGGAACATGTCGGCGTGCTGTTTGGCGGGGTCGGTCTCGTGCGCCACCTTGTCGTACAGCGCGATTTCCTGCGGGTCCTCGAAATAGCCGTACTGCGCCTTGTAGACCGGTGACGGCAGGAACGGCTGCACGTCGATCACCGGGTTGACGACGCTGTGGCAGTTGGCTCCGACATTGACACTGAAATCGCCGCTGCGCAGCGCCGCGAACCACGGCCCCGTCGGGACGACATGCTGGGTCGCGTGCACGCCGATCTTGCTCCACTGGTCGACGACCCAGGTGCCGACATACTTGTACGGCTGGTCGACGTTGCGGTTCATCATCTCGAAGCTGAGGTTCTCCTGCCCGGCCTCCTTCAGGAGGCGGCGCGCCTCGGCCCGCGACTTTTCGATGTCAGGCCACAGCCCAGCGATTTCGTGCAGCTCCTGCGCGGTCGGCGCCAAGGGCGAGCCGGGAAAGACGATGCTGCCGACGGTGCGCACATTGGCGATCTTCGATAATGAAGGGGCGCTGCCCCAGCGATCGATCGCCAGGGTCAGCGCGCGGCGCACCCGGACGTCGTCGAACGGCTTTTTCTTGTGATTGAAGATGAGCCCGCTGCCGCAGTTCCAATCGCTCTCCAGGATCTTGATCTTGCCGTCGAGCTCTTCCTTCAGCTCGTTCATCGCCGATGGCGGGTACCCGCGGAACTCGGCCGCCGCCCGGTCGGCGCGGATCGCGTCGAGCTGCACCGCCTGCTTCGGCGCGTAGATTCCGACGAAGCCGTCGAGGTAGGGCAGCCCCTTACGGTAGTAATCGGGGTTGCGCGTCCCCTTGATTTCCTGCCCGGCCTCGTATCCCGCGAATTCAAACGGTCCCGACCCCATGATGTTGTGCTCGTACCAGTGCGGGTCCTTGTCGAGCATTTTCTTTTCGTAGATCCAGTTATAGGGATCCGACAGCGCCGGCAAAAACGCCGTGGTTGCGTATTTCAGGTGAAAGACGACGGTCTGGTCATCGGACGCTGCGACATCCTTGACCATCATGTAATAGCTGGAGCGCGGGCTGAGGATGCCCGGCGGCGGGAAGATGATCGAATGCCAGCTCGCCGCCACGTCCTGCGCGGTCAGCTTGTCGCCGTTATGGAACTTGACGTCCTGGCGGATCTTGAAGGTGTAGGTCTTGCCGTCGTCGGTCGGCTTCGGCATTTCGGTGCACAAATCGCACACGAAATCGGTGGTCGAGGACGGGTTGTCGGGGTTGATGCGGATCAGAACGCTGTAGAACGGCGCCGCGCTGTGGATGGTCGCGTAGGTCTGTTCGCGGTGCGCATCGAAGCTCGGCGGTGCGTCGGCCGGGATCATGTAGGTCAAGGTGCCGCCATAGCGGGGCGCATCCTCGGCACGCGCCAGACTCGCCGTAGCGGCGAGAATGGCGAAGGCGACGGGGCACGCGCGGAAACCTACGCTCATCGCTTCCTCCCGTTCACGTCGGCTCCTGTCGCCGGAGCCTTGGCGTTTTACGGGGTCAGCCTAGCGGCGATGTCGCCGGCCAGCAAGCCCAGGCTCGGCGACGCCCGGCGGGCCGGCGGCAGCCCTCCGCTACTTCCCGGCCTCGGCGTGCTTCTGGGCGGCGGGCGGCGTCGCGCTGCACTCGCCGCATTTCGGCGCCGACAGCCAGACCGTTCCGAGGTCCTGGTTCATGTAGTGGCTGGGGCCGATCTTCCAGCCGTGCACATAGGAGCGCAGCGGTACGATGCGGTTCCACCACAACAGGAACGCGATATGCGCCTGCTCGTCCTGCAGCCGCTTGACGTACTGGAACATCAATGCCTTCTGCTTTTTTTCATCGGTCTCGCGCAGCATCTTGTTGTAGGTGTCGAGCAGCTGCGGGTCTTCGTAATAGCCGAAATTGCGCGAGTTGACCGAGCGCGGCAGGTAGGTCGAGACGTCGGCCGCCGGGTTGACGATGGCGTTGCAATTACCGGCCAGCCCGACCGTGAAGTCGCCGCTGCGGTATGCTTGGAACCAGGGTCCCGTCGGCACCACGTGCTGAGTCACGTGCACGCCGATCTTGCTCCATTGGTCGATCACCCAGGTGCCGTTGTACATGTAGGGCTGGTCGACGTTGCGGTTTAACAGCTCGAAGGACAGGTTTTCCTGCCCGGCTTCCTTGAGCAGCCGCTTCGCCTCGGCCCGCGACTTCTCGATGTCGGGCCAGTATCCGGCGATCGTGCTCAGCTCGTCCTTATTGGGCGCCAAGGGGGATGTGGGAAAGACGACGCTGCCGACGGTCTTGACGAGCGCGATCTTGGAGAGCGACGGGGCGCTGCCCCAGCGATCGATCGCCAAGGTCAGCGCGCGGCGCACCCGCGCGTCGTCGAACGGCTTCTTCTTCTCGTTGAACCAGATCAGCGCGCCGCAATTCCAGTCGCTCTGCTGCATGACGATCTTGTCGCCGAGCTCCTGCTTCAGCTGGTCCATCGCCGCCGGCGGATAGCCGCGGAACTCGCCGGCGGCGCGATCGGCGCGGATCGCATCGAGCTGCACCGCCTGCTTTGGCGCGTAGATCCCCTCGAAGCCGTCAAGGTAGGGCAGCCCCTTGTGGTAATAATCCGGGTTGCGCACCCCCTTGATCTTCTGGCCGACCTCATAGCCGGCAAACTTGAACGGGCCCGAGCCCATGATGTTGTGCTCGTACCAGTGCGGATCCTTGTCGAGGACCTTCTTCTCGTAGATCCAGTTGTAGGGGTTGGCGAGCACCGGCAGGAAGCTGTTGGTGGCGAATTTGAGATGGATGACGACGGTCTGCGGGTCCGTCGCCTCGATCTTGTCGACCATCTCGAACGTGCTGGCGCGCGGGCTCAGCACGCCCTGCGGCGGGAAGGCGATCTTGTTGAGGCTGGCGACGACATCGGCGGCGGTCAGCTTGTCGCCGTTGTGAAACTTGACGTTGTCGCGGATCTTGAAGGTGTAGGTCTTGCCGCCGTCGGTCGGCTTCGGCATCTCGGTGCACAGATCGCACACGATGTCGGTCGGCGAGCCGGGGTTGAGCGGGTTGATGCGGATCAGCGTCGAATAGAACGGCGCCGCCGAGTGGATCGTGGCGTAGGTCTGCTCTCGCTGCGCATCGAAGGTCGGCGGCGCATCCGCCGGGATCATGTAGGTCAGCGTGCCGCCGTAAAGAGGTTTCTCGTCGGCCTGGGCGGGGCCCGCCGCGGCCGCTGCCAGCGCCAAACCAGCGGCAAAAAGCGCGACACTAACTCGCATCGCTTCCTCCCATTCAGCTCGCCCCGCGACCGGGGACTTGCCGCCATGGTAGGGCACGCGACCGCGATTGTCTCTTCCCCTTAGGGGTAAAGGGGCGACCCTTGATTGGCTTGGCGGCCGGCCCGCGCGGCGTCATCGCCAACCTTCTCGGGTGGCAGCCTCCCTCGGGCGCGTCGCGCCCAAAGGAGCCGCCCCCTTGCCTGCCCCTACTGTTTCCCCGTCGCCGCCTGCTTCTCGCCCTTCGGCGGGGTGGCGGAGCACTCGCCGCATTTCGGCGCCGACAACCAGATCGTGGAGAGATCCTGGTTCGCGTAGTGGCTCGGGCCGATCTTCCAGCCGTGCATGTAGGCGCGCGCCGGCTCGATCCGCTGCCACCAATAGCTGTGAATGTAATGCGCCCCCGTATCGAGCGCCTGCTTGTCGAACTCGAAGGCGAGAGCCTTCTGTTTAGCAACATCCGTCTCGTGCAGCATTTTATTATAGATCTCGTCCAGCTTCGGGTCCTCGTAGTAGCCGTAATTCTGGCTGCTGACCGAGTGCGACAACCAGGTCTGGACATCGATCACCGGGTTCACAATGCCGTGACAATTGCCGCCGGTGCTGACGGCAAAGTCGCCGCTGCGCAGCGAGGCGAACCACGGGCCGGTCGGCACCACCTTCTGCGTCACATTGAGGCCGATCTTGCTCCATTGGTCGATTAGCCA